>NZ_LSKN01000244.1:0-29882 GCF_001557075.1 Methylobacterium sp. CCH7-A2 | reverse complement strand
GGGCCATGCTGCTATCGGCCGGAAACCGGACCTTCTGAGCGTCAGCTAAGGGCCAAAGATGCGCATTGGCCGCCAGTGCCACGGTCGCCGCATAGCAAAAAAAGCGAGGACCGGAACCCAATCCAGGGAACCCCCGGGATCCTGAGCCGACGCGCCGTTTCCGGGTCACGGACTGGACCGGACGAGTGGAATGACGACGAGAAAGCGGAAGGCCTCCGCAGCTTGCGACGAGACGTTGCCGGGAGCGGAGGATCTCTCGCGATATGCCCGCACCTATGCGCAGCTCGGCGACCATGCCGAGCGGCACTTCCTCCTGTGGCAGCTGTCGAGCGCGCATGCGATGCTGTTGGAGCAGGATGGCGACCGGATTCATGCCGAGTTCGGCGGACTGAACGGACGTCAGCTTGCCGAGGGCGCCAGGGCGCAGGCGCGGTTCTTCGCCTTCATGCTGGCGGAGGCGCCGGCGCAGCGTGACGAGCATCTGGAGCGCAAGATCACCGTTTATGAGGCGATGATCTTCCAGGAAGACGAGATGGCGCGCTCGCACACGGCGGTTATGGTCGAGGCGGCGATGCAGGTCGATGCCCGCAAGCTCGGCATCAACCTGACCAAGGTCGCGATCGAGCCCGGCTCGATGAGTCGGCATTGAGGGGACGCCGCCATGAGCTTCCTCTTTATGGACTTCGAGGCCAGCGGTCTTGAGCCGGCGTGGGATGTGCCGCTGCAGGCTGCCTACGTCGAGACCGACAGCGATCTGCGCCCTGTGCGAGAGACTGTCTTGCGGGCGCGCTTGCCCGCCTATGTGGTTCCTTCGCCTGACGCCCTGCTTGTCACCGGCCTCGACCCTGACAGGATCGAGGCCGCGCCCCTGTCGCAGCTCGAGCTGATGCGGGCCGTCGCCGGCATCCTTGACGCCGCTTCACCGGCCACAATCCTGGGCTACAGCAACCTCAAATACGACGAGGAGTTACAGCGACACAGCGCCTTTCGGACGCTGCTCCCGCCCTATGCGACCTCGATGCCGGGATTGGCCCGCGCCGATGTGCTGACCATGCTGCGCGCGGTGGCGATGCTGGCGCCCGACACGATCACCATCCCGGTGACGCCGCAGGGCAAGCCGACGATGCAGCTGGGGCCGGTCTGCCGTGCCAACGGCATCGCCTTCGACGAAGCCGATGCTCATGACGCGTTGAATGACGTCCATGCCACGATCGCGTTGTTCAGGCTCCTGCGCGAGCGTGCACCCACCATCATCGCGGCGATGATGGCCAATGCCCACAAAAGCGGGCCCGCCGGACTGCTCGCTCGCCCCGAACCGCTTGGGCTCGGCCTGTTCAACCGGATGATCCCGATCGGCGGCATTATGCCGACGCCCGGGAATGCGTCGTCCTGGGCTGTCGCCGATCTCACCGTCGACCCGACCTATCTCGACGCCCCGCCCGAGGAGCTCGGCGAGATGCTGTTCGCGAACGGCGAGCGCCCGATCCGGCTGGTCAAGACCAATGCCCAGCCGATTTTGTTGCCCTGGGAGATGGCGGCTCCCGCTGCACGGGGTGAGGTCCCGCCGGATCGAGAGTTGCAGACCCGTCTGGCCCGCATCCGCGGCCATGCGTGCTTCCGCGACAACCTCGCGATCGCGCTGGCCGGGCGCTTCGCCGGCAAGGAGCCGAGCCCCTGGCCGGACGACAGCCTCTATAGTGGCGGCTTCATCGGCCGGGATGACGCGATCACCTCTCGGCGCTGGCACGAGGTCGAATGGGACCAACGGGTGCGGCTCGGCCGCGAGCTTCTCGGCGACGTCCGGCTGAAAGCCTTCGCCAATCGCTGGGCCTGGCTCGAAGCGCCGGGCGAGCTCTCCGCCGCCGAGCGCGAGAAGGGTGCGGCGTGGTTCGACCACCGCCTCGATACGCGGGACGACGTGCCTTGGCTCACGCGCCCGGCCGCCCGGGAACGCATCGCTGCGCTGAAGGCCGGGGCCGGCCCAGGCGATCTTGCCCGGGTCCGTCAGCTCGACGCAATCGAGCGCTGGATTGCCGGGCGCGGCAAGCCGCTGTCGTGCGCCGCCTGAACGGAACACCATGGCCGACATCAGGAAGGCGCCCCCGCGTGGGGCGCCTTTCTCAGTTTCAGCGAACGGAGGTGAAGCGCAGCCGATGGGGCTGTGACCCACGAGAACAAGACCATGACCGACAACGACCAGGACCGGAGCCTCGCTCCGATGGAAGCCGCCGGCGACACCGGCAGCCAGAACACGCAGGGTCCGATCAGCGATCCGCTCGCCACCATCACGGGGGCCATCGGTGAAGACCCCACCCTCGCCGAGCTCATCGCCTTCAGGGACAGCTCCCCAGATCTCAAGCGGTTCGCCATCGAAGCGAAGCGCTGCGAGGACGAAGCCGAGCGGCTATGGTTCCGGCTCAGCGAAGGCAACCACGTCAAGATGGCCCGGATCAGCCTGAAGATCGTGGCCTTGAGCTGCACCGCCATGGTCGCGATCTGGCCGGTCGATACCGTCGAGGACGCCGACGCCAAGAAGGCGCTGGCAAAAGCCACCGCCTCGCAAGGCGACAGCACCGACTATGGCCAGGCGCCATCCCTCGACGCCGAGATGGCCGAGCGGATCAGGTTGCACCGCGCCGCCTTCGCGGTCGGTGAACTCGTCGTCCCTCCCGGCCCGGCGGCTCCCGCCGGGGCCGACCGTGGGCTCGCTACCTGGCCGCTGTCGCGCTTCGATCTGGTCGACACGGTGCCGCTCGAAGGCGGCGACGCCTCGATCGCTGGCCAGCAGCTCATGCGCTGGTCGGCCTTCGTCGATGACTATCCGACGCTGTCCGATCTGGTCGATCGCTTCGCGCGGATGATGGCGACGGCCGACCGGCTCATGGTCCTGGCGGACACCACCTCCGAGGATCCTCGCCCGCTGCGCCGTGCGGCCGAAGGCGCTCGCATCCTCGCCTATCTCGCGGCGGCGCGAGCGGCGATCTGGCCGGCGATGCTGCACTCCACCGATGCGCAGGCAAAGCACCGGCTGGCCGCGCTCGTCAACGAGCGGGCCTGTCGAGGCGACGCCCTGCATCAACAGGCGGCGATCCGCCATCTGGTCGGCGAGGCGGACTGGATCGCGAAGGCGTTCAGGCTAGGCGCCACGCTGGAACTCAAGCCGATGTGGCTGCCCGTGGTCTGACGGAACGAGCACCGCAAGGGCTGATGGAGGCGTCCCCGGCGGGGACGCCTCTGTCCATGGCGGAGGGAGGGATGACGCGGCCCGATGGTCGTAACCCCATAGGAAAGTCCCCAACATGACCAGAAATACCGAGGATGGTGGGCGCTCGCTCGCCAGGCGCAGCGAAGGCCCCGTGGAGGAGCCCGGCAACCGGGCGCTGCACGATCCGATTGCGATGGCGGTCGAGATCATCAGCAGCGATGACCCGAGCGTCGGCGAGTTGGCGGCCTTCCGGCGCCAACCGATCGACCTGAAGGCGGCGGCGCGCAACGCAAAAAGCCTGTCGAACGAGGAGTTCCGGCTCAATCTCGCCAAAGACCTCGGCGAGCGCGAGTACAACCTCGCCTGTGCCGGGCTTCAGATCATGAGCCTGAGCCTGGTCGCGCTGACGGCAATCTGGCCAGCCGATGACCTCGACCAGGCCGAGGCCAAGCTCGCCCTCGCCGAGGCGACCGGCGCCCTGCACCATCGCCGTGACAAGGGCTTCGTCTCGATGATGGACGCGACGCTGGCGCGCCGCCTGCGCTGGAAGCGCACCGCCTTCAGCGTGCCGGCGCTCATGTTGCCGCCCGCACCGCCGGCGCCAGCGAGCGACAGCCGCGGGCTGGCTGCGTGGCCGCTCGAGCGCTGGGAACTCTCCGCCGGCCTGGAGCTCCGTGGCGGCCCACCAGCGTATGCCCACAACCAGATCGGGGAATGGGTCGGCTACGCCAGCGACGCGCCCGATCTCGATCGCCTGCTGCAGCGCGTCCGGAGCCTGTTCGAGACTTGCGACCGCCTGATCGCGCTGGCCCAGCGCGGTCCAGAGAACGCGAGCGAGCTGATGGTCGCGGCCGAAGGCGCACGCATCGCAGGCTACCTCGCCGCGGCACAGGTCATGATCTGGCCGGTGCACAACCGCGCCGCGCTGGCGATCAAGAAGGAGATCGTCGCGCTGATCAACCTGCGCGGCGAGATCGGCGATCCTGTGCACATGCAGGCGGCGATCCGGCACGTCACGGCGGATGCCGCATGGGTCAAATCGCTGCCGCCGGACAGCCGCGACCGGCTCGTCTTCGAATGGAGTGCCCTGGTGTAGCTGGCGCGCAGCACGAGCCATCCAAGGACACAACAAGGGAGGCGTCCGCGTGCGGGCGCCTCTTCGCTTTCGGGAACGGAGGAACTGCGCAGCCACGTGGCTGTGACCCCCAAGGAACCTGGGACGACAACATGACTACCATCAACGCGCTGTCGCTCGCCGACATCGAGCTCGACCTGCCACTTTGGCCTGTCACCGACGACCTCGCCGGCTTTGCCAACCAGCTGTCGCTCAAGGCCGGGCTGGAGCAGGGCTATGCCGCTTTCGCGGCAAGAAACTTCTCACTCAGCGAGATCAGTTCCCGCGCCATGGGCTACGCCGACGAGGTGACACGCTTCGTCGCGCTGGCCGGCACCTCCGACCGCCAACAGATCGCCTACCTCTTCGACGTGTTGATCGCGCTCTCGCTGCTCGATGCCGCCGCGACCGTCACCGTCGCGCTCGCGCCGCCGCGCTCGCGGAGCGACTTCGCGGCCCGTCGGCGCGTTCTCGACGACGTCGTCGCGGCTGTCCGCGGCGACCACACCTTCGCGGCGCTCGCCCGGAAGGCGTTTGCCTATCCGGGCGTGGACGACACCGGCCATGCGGACCTCACCTTCGACGCTGCGACGGTGCCCGGCCTCGACGAGGCCCGGGACGGTCAGCCCGCGATGATTGGCCTCGAACAGGGGCTGAGCCTCATGAGCTTCCTGCGCAACCTCGCGCCGGCAGGCACGCTGATCGAGCGTGCCGACCTGCAGCTCGATGATGCCGATGGTTTCGCGGTTGCCAGCGAGGCCGATGAGCTTGATGGCGAGCGGCTCGATCGGCTTCAGGGCGCCTGCCACGGCGCCAGGCTGCTGGCTGCGGCTGATCTGGCGCGGGCCTGCCTGATCGCCGCCGTCGCTGTCAAGGACGACGGGACGTCTGGAGACCGCATCAACGCGATCACCGATCGTCTTCGAGATGAGCGACTGCGCGACGTCGTCCTGTTCGCCCAGGCGGCTGCCGAGCGGCTGAAGGCGCTACGGCTCATGCAGCAGCAGATCGCTGACAGCGAGCGCAAGCGCTGACCGGCACGATCTACGGGGGCACCGCCCATCGAGATGTGGGGCGCTGCAGCTGGCAGCGCCCTTCTGCGATTCCAGGGATGACGGGGAGCAGGGTAGCCGACCGGCGTTAACCCCCATGAGAAGCAACCATGAATACCGACACCAATCTCCAGCCGATCCTGCCGCACAGCGACGGCTCGGGAATCGATGAGCGCCAGCGGGACGCTGCGGGGACGACCTGCGAACAGCGTCCGCTCGTTCACGTGACCGACGAATTCGAGGCGCTGGAGCATCTCATCGACGATGACGCGAGGCCACTGCAGCGCTTCGCTGCCGTCTGGCGCGACCGACCTCCGCTGGTGGCCATCCGCGCCCGCGCCCGCTTCCATACCGATGAGCTTGGCCGCCTGCTCGGTCAGGTGCGCGAGGGTCAGATCACGGCGACTGCCGAGGTCCTCAGCTGCGCCAGAGCGCTCGCACTGCTGATCGACAGCGCCAATGTCGCGACGATACTGATCGCGCCACGCGATGACGAGGATCATCGGGCACTCGCGAGCTTCCGACGAGCGCTGCGTGCGCAGGCGCGTCGCTCGCGCGACCCGGCGCTCCGCCACCACACGGATATGATCTGCAGCGGATCGTTCGTCGCGATGAGCGAACAGCACCTGCGCCAGCCCCGGCTACCGAAGGCGTCGCCCGATGGGCTCTCCGCCCGTACCGGCGAGGCGGCGGCCTACCCGCTCTCGCTGGCGCCGTCGCTGGAGCTCTGGCCGGAGACGGGGATCGATCCCGGCGAAATGCTTGCCGGCGCTCGCGCCCTGTTCGCACAGATCGATAGTTGGCGGCGCGTGCAGCAGCGACTCAACGACCCGGGCCTGCTCGATGCCGCAATCCGGGGGGCGATGCTGCTCGCCTATAGTCGGCTGGCCCGGTTGGTTCTGTGGCCCGCTCGCGACGCCGACGAGGTCTCGATCCAGCACGCCGCGCTCGATCTGGTCGCACCGCGCCATCGCGATCTCGATCATCTGCGTGCTGCCATCGAATGGGCAGCCGCCCGCAGCGGCCATGGCATGGGGCGCTGACCGCGTCGGGCTTCGTAGCAGTCCAAAACAAGCTTCTGAAGGCGCGACGGTCTCCGTCGCGCCTTTGATCGTGACGGCAGGGGCCCGTGTGCAGCTCGACCGAGCCAACCCACCGGGACCTGGACCATGACCGACATCAATACCGCAACGCTTCGTGACCTCAATCTCTCGTCGGAGACAGCAGTTGTCATCGATGAGCTTGCCGCTATCGAGATGCTATTGCCCAAGACGGACGACGATCTCGAGCGGCATGCCATGTTGTTTGACCGCCTGCCGCCGCTGCTCGACCTGCGCGATCGGGCTCTCGTTCATGCAGAACAGTATGCCCGTTTCCTCGCACTCGCGGAGGCTGACCCTTCCGCACTCGAGGAACGCGTCGACACCGGCAATGCGCTCGCCATTCTCGCCCACGCAGGCGAAATCGCCATGCTGCTCGTGCCGGCGATCTCCCCCGAGGATCGCGTCGCGCATGCCATGTTGGCGCGCGAGCGCGATGAGCAGTATCGAAGCGGCAGAGGCGTCCACACAACCGAGCTGATGATGCGCGCGCTGCAGCGCCACCGCACTTCTGACATCATGGGCCTCACCCGCGACGGACGCGTTCCGCCGGAGCATCGAGAGACCGCGACCCGGTTCCGTGGCGAGGTTTACGGCCACGCCTTGGAAGGCGCCCGCACCGCGCCCAGCAGCTACCGGCTGGAGGACGCTCTCGCGCTCGAAGCCTGGTTCAACCAGCCTCCCGATCTCGCCGCTTTGCTGAACGAGGCCAAGACGCATCTCAGGTCAGTCGACGCCTGGTCGGAGCCCGATGAGGCCGGTCCGTACTGGTATGGAGCGACGCGCGGCGCCCTCGTCCTTGCCTATGCGAAGCTCTGCCAAGTTGGCCTTTGGCCCGCGCGAAACACGGATGATCTGGTCGCCAAGCTCGACGCCGAGCGCCTGATCTGCGAGCGCAACTGCGACCCTGACCACATGCGAGCTCTGGTCGAGATCGCGCTCGGCGTCGGGCGCCGTATCGCGTGGCAGGGAGCGCCCTTCATCTCCGCGCTCAGCGGCGTCGAGCTGTGAGGCACGTGATGCATAGGCCCAAGCCACCCTTGGACGGCGACATCGACACTGTGGCGGCGTGGCGTGACGATGGCCCCCGCGCTCTGATCGAACTGCTGCGCGACCAACGCCCCGACGGCGGACCTATGCACCGCGAAACCGAGCCGGATAGGGAGCCGTCCCAGCCCATCGGACCCGTGATCGAAATCTTCGACGCCGATCGGCTCGCGCGGCGGCTGGGCCATGGCGATGGCTTCATCGGCGACCCCGCTGAATCCAACAATGACGAGGATGCCGCGCAGGCGCGCCAGGTCAGGCTCTGGAGCCGCATGCTCCACGACAACCGCGGCCCATGGCGCAAGCTCGTCATCGCGGATGAGGCCATGCTCGAGCGCCTGAGATCGCTGGACCAAATCTGTCCTCAGTTCGCTGCGGTCACGGCCTGGGTGGTCAGGGCCGCGATGCTGAGCCATGTGACGAACACGCCTTTGCGGCTCGATCCCGTTGTCGTGGTCGGGGCGCCGGGCGTGGGCAAGACCTTCTACGCTCGCAAGCTCGCCGAAGCGCTCGCCGTTCCGAGCGAGGTCATCGCGATGAACATGATGACGGATCGCGGCTCGACGTTCAGCGGGCTGTCACCCGTCTGGAAAGCGTCTTGCCCCGGTAAGGTGGCGAAGCTTCTGATCGAAAGTACCCATGCCTGTCCGCTCATCGTCATCGATGAGATCGAGAAGGCCTCTCCGATCAACCCGTCCGAGACGCCGATCAACGTCCTACACTCGCTCCTCGAGCGCGAGAACGCCGCCTGCTTCGTCGACGAGTTCGTGGATCTGCCTATCCGGGCCGACCACATCTTCTGGTTCGCCACCGCCAACAGCCTCGATCCCCTGCCGCCGAGCATCATCGACCGCTTGATCGTGTTCCAGATCGAGACGACGGAGGCCGAGATGCTCGCCATCCAGCGGAGCATCTTCCATGAGGCAAATCTCCGGGCTGCTCGTGCCTTCGCAGAGCCGGCGCCCGCCCTGTTTGAGGCGACTGCCGGGCATAACCCGCGAACCCTGTCGCGGCTCTGGACCATCGCCATGGGCTTCGCCTGCGAAGCCGGTCGGCGCAACCTCATAGACGCTGACATTCAGGGCGCCGAGCGGGTCCTGCTGGCCGGGAAAGAGGGCACGAGAAGGCCGATCGGATTCGTCCGATCTGTGTCGAAGCGAGAAACGGAGCGGGAGTTAGGGGAAGGTCGGACCCCTCAGGAACCTCCAGCCGACGAAAACTTGGAAAGACGAATCTAGACATGACTACGACCGTTTTGGGCGCGCCCGTCCCCCAGCTGCGCAGGATCCGGCCCATTGGCAGCGCTGCCTCCGTCTCCTGCTATCTCAAGACGCAGTGGCCGAGGGTCGGCGGCCCAGGCATCCGGCCCCTCCCCGATACGGCATTCACCGATCCTGCCTTCATCGGCCGCTACCAGCCGAGCGTCTGGACGTATCCCTACGTTGCCTGCTGCGGCGTCGACTTCGATACGCCTGATCGAGCGAGCGGTCTCAAGAGCGTCGCCGACCGTCTCCACATGCCACTGTACAAACTTTCCGCGACCGAACTCGCTGATCCGCGCGGCCGGCTCGAGGCCATGAATCGCATGAGGTACGCCTCGCATGTGCGGACGCGTGATGGGCATAAGCAGGAAATCGGCTTTCAGGACTGGGAGTTCCAGCAGTTTGCTCCACGAAGACAGCCCCTGCCCGGCTCGCCCGTCAGCCTGGACGGTCATCTCTTCGCGCTGCGTCGCCCCCACGACATGAGCAAGCGCGTCTTCGAAAAGCAGCTTCATCAGCGGATCAGGAATGCGAGCTTCAATGCCTTCCTGCAGACGCCCGCCGGACGTGAGCATTGCGCCATGTTGGGACTCGCCCCCGAGGAGCAGATCCGGTGGACCCGCTACAAGTTCGGAGAGACCCTTCGCATCGACAAGGCGGAAGAGATCTACATCTTCCGCCCAACGGGCGAGGATGCCGACAGGCTCCTCATCATCCTGGAACGCATCGTCCATGACTGGGTCATGGGGAAGCTTGCGCGCCGGCCAAACCACTGGTGTGGCCGCAGTCAGCTCGCGAGACATAATGGTCGCGGCTGATGGGCCTTTCTGGTGCCGGGAAAACTTGAACTTTCCGCTCAATCGGCTCGCAACTCACCCTTGTGCCACCGCCGTGCTCCGGAACCGGGCGAAGACACATCCCATTGTTGGGCACGGCACCTTCACTTTCGGTTCCGTGCTCCTTGCCTCCAGGTTTTGCTGCGAACCGGCCCGTCTAGGCCCTGCTCGCCTTGAATTGCGGGTATTCGATCGACTGAACAGCATCGTTCAGAGCGACAAGATCGAATCCGGAGCCATAACCACTCGTCGTGTCGCCCAGGTGATGTCCCAAAACGGCCTGGGCGACGGGGTACAGGGCTCGCTTGCGAAGCTCATCGACCGCCCTGTGACGGAAGCTATGGAACGTCTTGTCCCGGTCTTTCGTCACGAATCCCCGCGCGTAGCGTCCCCACCATTTGCTGAAGTAGTGGGTGGTCTTGCCCTCATACTCGCGCAATTCCGGGAACAGCCGCAGCACGTTCAGCTTCTGTTGCTCCTCGACGTAGGCGAGCAGGCCCATCTCGATCAGCACCCGGTGGATCGGCACGCGCCGGCGCGATGACTTAGTTTTGCGGCTCGTGCTCTGTCCGGGTGTCTCGTCGACCTCCCGCATATCGAAAAAGTCGATGCCATTCTCGCTCTTGACGTCGACCAAGCGGAGCTGGCCGATTTCCTCCAGCCTTGCGCCAGAAAACAGGCTGATCAACGGAAGCCACTTCTGAGCCTCGCCGCCCCCCGCATCATACCGTTGACCATCGGCGTAAACCGGGGACGCCAGCAGCCTTTCCAGGTCACCATCGTCGTAGGGCTTGCGCGTCGAGACCTCGCCCTCCTTGAGTGCGAACTTCATCCCTTCACAGGGATTGCTCTCGATCTCTCCGTTGCGCACAGCCACGGCGAGCACAGCGGAAATGGCACCAATCGCCTTGTCGTTGATGGTTGCACGTGAGAGTACGGGCTGGCGCTCTGACGCAGCCCAGCTGTGGAGTTCCCAGAAGGGTCGGCCAGCCATGTCTTTCGGGACGTGTCGGGGACATCCCGTCAGCGCATCGCGATAAGCGCGGACATGCTTCTTCGAGATCAACGACAGCGGGACGTCGCCGTTGATCTCAATGAATCGATCGACATAGAGCCGATAGGCCTCTGCCGTACGTGCCGACGGCTTCCGCTCGGTTTTCCAGGTCTGGTAGGCCTCGACCAACCTCAAGCCCGGCACGGCTTCTACGACGACCGGCAGCGGCGCTTGCACTGGGGTCGGCACAGCATCCCCCTTCATGCGGTCGAGTACGGCCTGATGGCCCCTGATGCCGGCGCGTATGACTTCGAGAGCCAGGAGCCTGCGGTCCGGATGACCATGAGGCAGATCGACGCCTATTTCAGCGAGAACGGATTCGACCGCGCTTTCCCCGATCACGGCTGCGAGGTCGTTCCTGGCAGAGCGTGCCTGATCGACCGACAATCCCTTACTGGTCAGGCTTACGAGCGAGGGCACTTTCCGCGCACCGTCGAAGTCGTAGGTGTCTATCTGACGGACATGCGCCATCAGATGGTCCAACTCCCGAAGATGGGCTTCCCGCTTCGCGGCGTAGAGGCTGATTTCCTTACCGTCGCCAGCAGCGGCCATGTTGCCATAGATGATTTCGGTGAGGTCGGCCGGGCGCCCTGACAGCGCCTCTTCATCATCGGTGGCCAGGATGCGCCGATAGACGTCATCCGCAATCTGCCGGATCGTCTCTTGGGGCAAAGCCGGCAGACGCGTGGCGCCGGGGGGACGCGCGCGTCGACGTGGAAACGTCGTCTTCGCGAAGTCGATCAGGCGCTCGACCTGAGGATGGACTTCAAGCCACCGCTGGCGCGCGATCGACAGATCGCTGGTGGCCAGGGCCACCTTGATCACGGGCCGGCCGCCGACCTTCCGCCGCTCGCTCGACCACGAGAGCTGCAGATCGCCCGAAATCGATTCAGCCAGTCCGTTGGCCAGGTGGCGAACATAGCTGAAGCCCCCTTCCGGGCGCTTCACCAGATAGATCATCCCGGAGGTTGAAGACCGTCCCATCAGCGCCCTGCCCGGCACTGATTCATACCAGGATTCATACCAGGAATCCTACCAGAGCCGCCTGAGCCCGATCTTCTATCAGTGATTTCGTTGAAAATCAACGACTTAGCCAACTGAGTGGCGCGACCTACGGGAGTCGAACCCGTCTCCCCAGCGTGAAAGGCTGGTGTCCTAACCGATAGACGAAGGTCGCGGGCTTCCGAACCGCGGGCGGCTCGTGTCGAAGCGGGGCGAGGTATAGTGGCAGGCTCGCGGCTCCGCAAGCGTGCGTTTGGGCTTTTCCCGTGACGCGGCTGCGACATCCGGCCTCTCGCCGAGGGATAGACCAGTCCGGAGGGCGACGGAGCCGCTCAGACCGGCTTCGCCAGGTCGAGGACACGCAGCTCCGCCGTCTCCCGCCCGCCCCAGCGGTTCAGGCTCAGCGTGGCCGCGAGATGGACGCTCTCGCCGCGGGCCGCCAGCAGGGCGCGGCCAAGCGGCTCCTGCGCGCAGCGAAAGGCGACGCCGCCGACGCTGGCGCCGTCGCCGCCCTTGAGCTTGACGCGGACATGCCCGCCGCTGCCGATCTCGACCGCATCGGTCAGACGGTGGGCGGGAAAGACGAAGACCGGCTCCGGGCTGCCCTGGCCGAAGGGGCCGGCGCGCTCGATCTCGGCGAGCAGGCGCGGCGTCGCCCCGCCGGCGCTGAGCGCGGCGTCGACGAAAAGCGCTTCCGATTCGCCGGCCGCCTCGACCTCGGCGGAGAGCCGCTGGGCGAGGAAAGCGTGGAAACCATCGCCCTGCCCCGGCGCGAGGGTGACGCCGGCCGCCATGGCGTGGCCGCCGCCCTTGACCGCGAGCCCGGCCTCGACGGCCGCCCGCACCGCCCGGCCGAGATCGACTCCGGCGACCGAGCGGCCGGATCCGGTCGCGCCGCCCTCCGGATTGAGTGCCAGCGCGAAGGCCGGCTTGCGGAAGCGCTCCTTCAGCCGCGCCGCCACCAGCCCGACGATGCCGGGGTGCCAGTCCGGCGAGTTCGCCAGCAGCACCGCCGCGGCGGGATCGCGCATCAGCGCATGATCGGCCTGCGAGATCGCCTCGATCACGGCCTGGCGCTCGATCTCCTGGCGCTCCTGGTTCAGGCGGTTGAGTTCGGCGGCGATGCTGCGCGCCTCGATCTCGTCCGCCGTCAGCAGAAGGCGGGCGCCGAGGCCGGCATCGCCGATGCGGCCGCCGGCATTGATGCGCGGGCCGAGCAGGAAGCCGAGATGCCAGGGTTGCACCGGCCCGTCGAGCCCCGCGACATCCATCAGCGCCGCCAGGCCCGGCCGGGCGCGCGCGCGCAGGATGGCGAGGCCCTGGCGCACGAAGGCCCGGTTGAGCCCGCGCAGCGGCACGACGTCGGCGACCGTCGCGAGCGCGACGAGGTCAAGCGCTGCGAGCAGATCGGGCTCGCCGCCGCGGGCCGCCCAGACATCCTGGCGGCGCAGCACGGTACGGGTGGCGACCAGCGCCAGGAAGACGACGCCGGCGGCGCAGAGATGGCCGAGTCCCGAGAGATCGTCCTGCCGGTTCGGATTGACCAGCGCCTCGACCTCCGGCAGCCGCTCGGGCGCCTGATGATGGTCGAGCACGACGACGTCGAGCCCCAGCCGCCTGGCGTCGGCCAGCGGCTCGTGGCTCGTGGTGCCGCAATCGACGGTGACGAGCAGCGTCGCCCCTTCCGCCGCGAGCTGGCGGATGGCCTCGCTGTTGGGGCCGTAGCCTTCGATCAGCCGGTCGGGGATGTGGATGCGTGGTTGGGCGCCGCCCGCGGATAGGAAACCCGCCAGCAGCGCCGCCGAACAGGCGCCGTCGACATCGTAATCGCCGAAGATCGCAACGCGCTCGCGGGTCGCGACCGCGCGCGCGAGGCGGTCGGAAGCGGGCCCCATGTCGATCAGCGTGCCCGGATCGGGCAGCAGGTCACGCAGCTTCGGCTCGAGAAAGGTTGCCGCCTCGTTGGGCTCGACCCCGCGGCCGGCCAGGAGCCGCGCCAGGATGTCGGGAATGCCCTCGACCTGCGCCAGCGCCTCGGCTCGGCCGAGGCCGGCGGCGTCGAGCCGGTCTCGCCAGGGCCGGCCCAGCGCGGAGCGGGTGACGCCGAGAAAAGCGCGCGGAGGGTTCAGACTCATGGGCGTAGGGCGTCGCGCAGGCGCGCGCGTTCGTCAACCGTAGGCCCGCGGCTCGCCACGACTTCCAATGCAGAACGGCCGGGAAAGCCCGGCCGTCGCGATCAGGTTGGTCGCCGGTTGCGGCTCAATCCAGCTTGAACTTGCCGAAGTCGCGGTGTTCGCCGTGGATGCGGCGGACCGTGCCGGTGATCGAGCGATAGACGATCGTCTCCGTCTCGATCACGTCCTTGCCGAACTTCACGCCCCGGAGCATGCCGCCATTGGTGACGCCGGTGGCGCAGACGATGGTGTCGCCCGACGCCATCTCTTCCATGCTGTACTTCTTGTTCGGGTCGGTGACGCCCATGGTGAGCGCACGCGCGCGCTTCTCCTCGGTGTCGAGGATCAGGCGACCCTGCATCTGGCCGCCGACGCAGCGCAGCGCCGCCGCGGCCAGCACGCCCTCGGGCGCGCCGCCAATGCCGAGATAGAGGTCGATGCCGGTCTTGTGCGGCTCGGTGCAATAGATCACGCCGGCGACGTCGCCATCGGTGATCAGGCGGATCGAGCAGCCGGTCTTGCGCACCTCCTCGATGAGCTTGGCATGGCGCGGGCGGTCCATGATCAGCGTCGAGATTTCGCTCGGCTTGACGCCCTTGGCCTTGGCCAGCGCGTGGATGTTGTCGGTGGGCGACGCGTCGAGATCGACGACGCCGCGGGCATAGCCGGGGCCGATCGCGATCTTGTCCATGTAGACGTCGGGCGCGTTGAGCAGCTTGCCGGCCTCCGCCATCGCCATCACGGCGATCGAATCGGGCATGTCCTTGGCGCAGAGCGTCGTGCCTTCCAGCGGATCGACGGCGATATGGACCTTCGGACCCTGGCGGGTGCCGACCTTCTCGCCGATGAAGAGCATCGGCGCCTCGTCGCGCTCACCCTCGCCGATGACGATCTCGCCATCGATCGGCAGGCGGTTCAGTTCGCGGCGCATCGCGTCGACCGCCGCCTGGTCCGCCGCCTTCTCGTTGCCATGGCCGCGCAGCCGCGCCGCCGAGACGGCCGCGCGCTCGGTGACGCGCACCAGCTCCATCGAGAGATAGCGCTCGATGATCTGGGAGGAGGAAATGCGGAGATCGTCGGACATGAGCGGTTCCCTTTGGTTTTGCGGATGGCGGCGAGCGGTCACGGCGTCAACAACGCCGAAAACCCTACTCCCGTTCGATCCGGATGACTTGCGGCGGTTCGGCGATATGCCCATCGGCCGAGACCTGCTCCAAAGCGGAGCGGATGGCGGCCTCGCTCGTGGCGTAGGTGATCAGCACAACAGGGACCGGCGTGCCCGAGCGCCCGGCCGGATCCTGCGCCGCGGCGGCCGGGGAACGGCGCTGGACGATGCTCTCCAGCGAGATGTCGGCCTGGGCCATGCGGGTCGCGATGCCGGCGGCGGCGCCGGGGCGGTCGACCACCGAGAGGCGGACATAGTAGCCGCCCTCGTGGCGCTGCATCGGGGTGCGGGCCGCGGTCTCGAGCCGTGCGACCGGCAGGCCGAAGGGCAGCCCCGCCGTACCGCGGGCGATGTCGGCGATGTCGGCGACGACGGCGGAGGCGGTGGGGTCGCCACCGGCACCGGGGCCGACGAGGGTGAGTTCGCGCACGGCGTCGGCATCGACCGTGACCGCGTTGAGCACGCCCATCACCTGCGCGATGGCCGAGGATTTCGGTACCATGGTCGGGTGGACGCGCTGCTCGATGCCGGCCTTGGTCCGCTCGGCGACGCCGAGCAGCTTGATCCGGTAGCCGAGTTCGTCGGCCATCTTGAGGTCGAGCGGCGTGATCGAGGAAATGCCTTCGACATGAATCGCTTCGGCGTCGATCTTCGTGCCGAAGGCGAGGCTGGTCAGGATGGCGAGCTTGTGGGCGGTGTCATAACCCTCGACGTCGAAGGTCGGGTCGGCCTCGGCATAGCCCAGCCGCTGGGCGTCCTTCAGGCAGGCCTCGAAAGTCAGCCCCTCCATCTCCATGCGCGAGAGGATGTAGTTGCAGGTGCCGTTGAGGATTCCGTAGAGCCGCGTCACAGTGTTGCCGGCGAGTGCCTCGCGCAGCGTCTTGACGATCGGGATGCCACCGGCCGAGGAGGCCTCGAAGGCGAGCGCGACGCCCTTTTCCTCCGCCAGCGCGGCGAGCGCGACGCCGTGATGGGCGAGCAGCGCCTTGTTGGCGGTCACGACCGGCTTGCCGGCTGCGAGAGCCGCCTCGACCGCGGCCTTGGCCGGGCCGTCCGAGCCGCCGACCAGCTCGACCAGGCAATCGATCTCGGGCGAGCGCGCAAGGGCAACGGGATCGTCGAACCAGGTCAGTCCGCCGAGGTCGACGCCGCGATCACGCGTCCTGTCGCGGGCGGAGACGGCCGTGACGCGGATGGCGCGGCCGCAGCGCTCGCTGAGCGCGTTCTCCTGCCGGTGCAGGATGCGCAGCACCGAGGCGCCGACGGTTCCGAGCCCGGCAAGGCCGATGCGAAGCGGGGTGGCGGCGGGCTGTGCAGGGGCGCTGGTCATGGCGGCGGCGTCGCATGAGCGGCGCGTGCGAGTCAACGGCGAAGCCCCGTCTTGCGCTCAGCCGAACCGGCAGACGACCTCGGCGGCAAGGCGGCGCAGCTTGCCCTCTCCAAACGTCATGTGGATGCGCAGGAGATTGGTGCCGAAGGCGGTGATCTTGATGGTGCGCAAAGCTTCCAGCGTGTCGCCGTTCCAGCTCGTGGCGCTCTCGTTCACCGGCGTCCAGAACCAGGGCTTCGGCGGCTCGATCACCGCCTCGGCCAGGATCTTTTCAGCCGCCGCCTGCTCGATGCCCGGCGGGAGATGACGGGCGACCACCTCGGTGGCGTCGCGGCCGCATTCGCGGGCGGTGGTCGCGGCGAGCACATCCGAAATCAGCGGCGAGTTCGTCTGCGGCACGCGCCCGCGCGAGAAGTCATAGGTGCTGACGAGGCAGACCAGCGCGAAGAGAACCACGCCCCCGGCGAGCAGACGGCCTTTGCTGAACATCACGCGTGAAAGCCCCGTTCCGGACGGGTTCGTCCGTGGCGACGGGTTCCCATGTTTCGGGTTCGGGGTCCAGAGGAAGGCTGCCGTCATTCTCGGGCGCAGCGCAGCGGAGACCCGAGAATCTCTGGCAGATTGAGCATCAGCGCCGCGTGTCACGAGGTGCTCGGGTCAAGCCCGAGCATGACGCTCCGCGACGGAGCCCTCCTACCCCGCCTTCGGCATCTGGATGACGTTGTGCAGGGTGTGGTCGGCACCCTTCAGGAAGCGGCCGATGTTTCGCGCGGCCTGGCGGATGCGCTGCTCGTTCTCGACGATGGCGATGCGCACGAAGTCGTCGCCATGCTCGCCGAAGCCGATGCCGGGCGCGACCGCGACCTCGGCCTTCTCGATCAGCAGCTTCGAGAACTCCAGCGAGCCGAGATGGCGGAACTTCTCTGGGATCGGCACCCAGGCGAACATCGAGGCGGCAGGAGCCGGAAACTCCCAGCCGGCCTTGCCGAAGCTTTCGACCAGCGCGTCGCGGCGCTTGCGGTAGATCTCGCGCATCTCGCGGATGCAATCGTCGGGGCCGTTGAGGGCGGCCGCCGCCGCGACCTGGATCGGGGTGTAGGCGCCATAGTCGAGATAGGACTTCACCCGGGCGAGCGCCGCCAGAAGCCGCTCGTTGCCGACCGCAAAGCCCATGCGCCAGCCGGCCATCGAGAAGGTCTTCGACATCGAGGTGAACTCGACGGTAACGTCCATCGCGCCCGGCACCTGCAGCATCGAAGGCGGCGGGTCGTTCTCGTCGAAATAGACCTCGGCATAGGCGAGGTCCGAGAGCAGGATCAGCTCGTGCTTCTTCGCGAAGGCGACGAGGTCCCGGTAGAAATCGAGCGAGGCGGTGTAGGCGGTCGGGTTCGCCGGATAGCAGGTGACGAGCGCGATCGGCTTGGGCACCGAATGGATCATCGCCCGCTCGAGCGCCGGGAAGAAGGCCGGCGTCGGCTCGGCCGGTACGGAGCGGATCACGCCGCCCGCCATCAGGAAGCCGAAGGCGTGGATCGGATAGCTGGGGTTGGGCACCAGCACAACGTCGCCCGGCCCGGTGATGGCCTGCGCCATGTTGGCGAAGCCTTCCTTGGAGCCCAGTGTCGCGACGACCTGGGTATCGGGATTGAGCTTCACGCCGAAGCGGCGCTCGTAGTAGTTCGCCTGCGCGCGGCGCAGCCCGCCGATGCCCTTGGAGGCCGAATAGCGATCGGTGCGCGGCTTGCCGGCGGTCTCGACCAGCTTCTCGATGACATGCTTTGGCGCCGGCAGATCGGGATTGCCCATGCCGAGATCGACGATGTCGACGCCCTTGGCGCGTTCGGCCGCCTTGATCTTGTTGACCTGTTCGAAGACGTAGGGCGGCAGGCGCTTGATGCGGTGAAAATCGGCCATTCGAGTAGTTCCTTCGCCGGCCGGGCCGGCATCATGCCTGCGGGAACGCCCGGGCCGGCCCCGACGGTGCCGCGCCCTCCCCGCGATTCAGATCGTTGCGCGCAGCGCGCCTCTCGCCGCATCTTTGGTCACGGGCGGACCGAAAACGCAAGATTCAATCGCGAGCGTAGCACGGCCTGCGCGGCGGCCGCCGAGCGCCGGTCAGGTCAATTGGTGGGAATCGCGGCCGGCTTGGGGGCGGGCGTGGAGCCCAGCGTCTTCGCCACGTTGCCGGCGGCCTCGTTGGCGCTGCGCTTGGCCTCGAGTTCGGCCTCGATCTTCTTGAACTCGGCTCGCGGCTTGCAATCCTCGTTCGGCTTGCGACCGTCCGGGCGGTAGAGGAAGCGGGCCGCCTGCCCCTGCGGAACGAAAGCCGGCCTCGGCGTGTCTCCCTCGCAGAGCGGGTTCACCTGCACGGTCGTGCCAATCGGGATGTAGGTTGGATCCGACGGTCGGGTTTCGCGCACGAAGGGCTTGGGTTCGGCGGCTGTGGTGGCCATTCCCGCCGCCTCCGCGACGCTCTTGCCCGTTTCGCCGGCGCAGCCCGCCACTGCGACGGCCAGACCCGTCAGCATCAGCAGCGGCAGGAGCGGCGTGGACTGGAGTCGGGCTTGCGGCATGGGTCGATCCGGCCTGTTGCGGAATTCTCTTTGTAGCCGATATCCGCTACGTCCTTAATAGGACCAAAATGGGGAGCAGACAGCAGCCCCAACAGAAGACGTGCGACGGGGAGAGCGCGATGGACCGGCGAACCGGGGAGACGTCCGCGGGTGCGAACGGCGCGGCCGAGGTGCCGGTGCCGGATCTCGACGCTTTCGCCCAGAACATGAGCCGGCTCGTCGAGGAATACGGCAAGGTCACCGCCGCCTATCTGAAACCGATCGAGCGCGGCGAGGCCAAGGGCGGGCAGGCCGACGAAGCCAGTGAAATGGTCAAGACGCTCGGCCGCGTCGCCGAGAAATGGGTCTCCGATCCGCGCAAGATCATCGAGGCGCAGGCCTCGCTTACCGGCGATTTCCTGACATTGTGGAGCACGATGCTCAAGCGGGCCGGCGGCGAGGAGGCCAAGCCCGTGATCGAGCCCGACAAGCGCGATGCGCGCTTCGCCGATCCCGACTGGTCGGCGCATCCGATGTTCGACTTCGTCAAGCAAGCCTATCTGATCGGCACGCGCTGGGCCGAATCGATGGTCGATCGGGCCGAGGATCTCGATCCCCACACCCGCGAGAAGGCGCGCTTCTATGTGAAGCAGATCGCCAGCGCCCTCTCGCCCTCCAATTTCGTCGCGACGAACCCCGAACTGCTGCGCGAGACGCTGCAGCAGAACGGCGAGAATCTCGTCCGCGGCATGAAGATGCTGGCGGAGGACATCGAGGCCGGCCGGGGCGAACTCAAGATTCGGCAATCCGATCCGGGTGCCTTCCAGATCGGCGTCAACATCGCCTCGACGCCGGGCAAGGTCGTCTGGCGCAACGACATCATGGAGCTGATCCAGTACGCCCCGGCGACCGAGACCGTGCTGAAGCGCCCCCTCCTGATCGTGCCGCCCTGGATCAACAAGTTCTACATCCTCGATCTCAATGCGGAGAAAAGCTTCATCCGCTGGTGCGTGGCGCAGGGCCTGACGGTGTTCTGCATCTCCTGGGTCAATCCGGACGAGCGCCACGCCGGCAAGGATTTCGAGAGCTACATGCGCGAGGGCGTCTTCGCCGCGCTGGAGGCGATCGAGCGGGCGACCGGCGAGACGAAGGTCAGCGCCATCGGCTATTGCGTCGGCGGCACGCTGCTCGGCGTGACGCTGGCCTATATGGCGGCGGTCGGGGACAAGCGGATCGAGAGCGCGACCTTCTTCACCACCCAGGTCGATTTCGCACAGGCCGGCGAGCTCTCCGTCTTCGTCGACGAGGAGCAGATCCGGGCCGTCGAGGAGCAGATGACCAAGAGCGGCTATCTGGATGGCGCGCGCATGGCGGGCGCCTTCAACATGCTGCGCCCCAACGACCTGATCTGGTCCTATGCGGTCAACAACTACCTGAAGGGCAAGGCGCCGACGCCGTTCGACCTGCTCTACTGGAACTCCGATTCGACGCGGATGCCGGCGGCAAACCACTCCTTCTACCTGCGCAACTGCTATCTGGAGAACAAGCTTTCCAAGGGCGAGATGGTGGTCGGCGGCCAGCGGCTCGATCTCAAGAAGGTGGCGATCCCGATCTACAATCTCGCGACGCGCGAGGACCACATCGCCCCGGCCCGCTCGGTCTTCACCGGCTCGCAATGCTTCGGCGGGCCGGTCGACTATATCGTCGCGGGCTCGGGCCATATCGCCGGCGTGGTCAACCCGCCCGGCAAGGTCAAGTACCAGTATTGGACCGGCGGGCCGGCGCGCGGAACCTATGAGGACTGGATCGCGGCGGCACAGGAGCATCCCGGCTCCTGGTGGCCGCACTGGTTTTCCTGGGTCGAGGCGCAGGCGCCCAAGCGGGTCAAGGCGCGGGTGCCGGGAGCCGGCAAACTGCCGGCCCTCGCCGATGCGCCGGGGACCTATGTGCTGAAGAAGGCGTAACCCCCCGACAGTTCCACCCGCTGGCATTCTCTCAACAAAAAAGCCGGCCCGTGAGGGCCGGCTTTCTCGTGAGACGCTGTGGTTGCGCTCAGAACTTGCGAACCGCCGGCTGCACCGGGATCGTCTGGGCCGGGTTGTCCCAGCGATAGGTCAGGCCGGCCGAGACGATGTGGATATAGGGCTTGGCCTCGGCGGTGAAGAAGACCGGGCCCTGCTGCGGATGGGTGCCGCTGTAGTTCACCTTCGCCTTGTTCACATTGATATAGGTGTAGCCGAGGTCGAGCTTGAGCTTGTCGGTGACCTGGTAGCTCGCACCGGCCGAGAGCCAGAGGCGGTCGTTGTCCGAGATGAAGACGGTCCGGTTGGTGTCGTTCACCGGCGACAGCTCATAGGCGACACCGGCGCGCAGCGTCAGGGCCTGATTGTACTTGTACTCGACGCCGCCGCTGAAGAACCAGCTGTCGTCATAGACGAAGTTCAGGCTCGAGATCGGCAGGCCGCTGATCTGGCTGACGATCGGGATGCGGCGGAAACGGCTCCAGTTGGTCCACTCGACGCCAAGATGGGCCTGCCACTGGTCGTTGATGACCTGCGACACGCCGAAGACCACAGAGTCCGGCAGGTTCAGATTGGCCTTGATCGGGCCGACGCCGGCCACCGTCGAGATCGTGCCCTCGAGGGTCTGATGGATCGAGGAGCGGTAGGCGATACCGATCGTCGTGCCCTCGCGCGGGGTCAACGTCGCACCGACCCGGAAGCCGACATCGACGGTGTCGCCCTTGAGGATCTGGTTGGGGGCGAAGGGCCCGATCGCCGTGCCGAGCGTCGCGCCGGTGGCGTTCTTCAGGCTGGTCTTGAGGTACTGCACCTGGACGGCGGCACCGACGGAGAGCCAGTCGTTGACCTTGTAGCCGATCGTCGGGGAGACGTTGATCGTCTTCAGATTGGCCGAGCGGCCATAGACCTGGCCGGCATAGACCTGATCCTCGGCCTTGGAGCGCAGGCCGAAGGGCGCGCCCGTGGTCAGGCCGATCCAGAACCGGTCGGTGAGCTGCCAGTTCGAGTAGGAGGCCGGAATGAAGGCGCCGTCGCCGCCGATGTTGCCGGAGCCGTTCTGGATCGGGTTCAGCGGGCCGACCGGCGAGCCCAGCCGCGTCGGCGAGGTCGGATCATAGGAGGCGTTGGCGTTGAGATAGGTGACGTTCCACTGGCTGTTGCGGCCGGGGAACATGGTGATCGTGGCCGGGTTCCAGGCCATTGCGCCCATGCCGATGCCGCCGGAAGCCGCGCCCGCATAAGCCATGCCGAGACCCTCGGCGCTCTGGCCGCTGCGGATCGCGAAGGAGCCCGCCTGGGCCGCGCCGGCGGCGAGGAGGGCCGCGACCGAAACCGTGGCTGCGGCGGCTGTACGAACGATGCCCTTCATCGAATCCATCCCGTCTTTCGTTTCTTCGGGCTGCAACGCCCGTCTCGAATCCGAGCATGCCGCGAGCCGCCCTTCGCCGCAATGCCGCCGCGAAGTCGCCGAATTTGGACCAGCCGTCGGATTTGACGGTGGGGAAGGCACGAAAATGCCCCGAACTTGTCCGTTTTTCCTGTTGCCGGCTTCAACGCCGCGCTAAAGATATCGTTTACATGCGAACTATCGCGGGTTTTCGTGTTTCTGGCGCGTTTCGAGACAGCAGCGCCCAAGAGACGGGCACTCCGCTTTCGCGACCCTCGTTGCATTCCCGCAACAATCGCATGGGCAGCCCCTCGCATCCGGGGCATGCGCGCGAATGGGCTTGTCTTTCGCGGCGGCGTCTTGTCAGGTTCCCCTCCCAATTAGATCGTTTGAAACGGGGGAAACGACGTGAAACTGCTACGCTACGGGGCTGCCGGCCAGGAAAAGCCGGGCCTCCTCGACGCCCAGGGCGTCCTGCGCGACCTTTCCGGCATCATTCCGGACGTCGCCGGCAAGGCCCTGACGTCGGGCTCGCTGGCGAAAATCAAGGCGCTCGATCCGCAGACGCTGCCGAAGGTTGATGGTGCGCCGCGCATCGGCGCCTGCGTCGGCGATGTGCGCAACTTCATCGCGGTGGGCCTCAACTTCGCCGACCATGCGGCCGAGACCGGCGCCGAGATTCCGAAGGAGCCGATCCTCTTTAACAAGGCGCCGAACTGCATCGTCGGCCCCAACGACGACGTGATCATTCCCAAGGGCTCGAAGAAGACGGACTGGGAGGTCGAGCTCGCCATCGTGATCGGCGACGGCGGCTCCTACATCCCGGAGGACAAGGCTTTTGCCGCGATCGCGGGCTTCGCCGTCTGCAACGACGTCTCGGAGCGCGAGTTCCAGATCGAGCGCGGCGGCCAGTGGGCCAAGGGCAAGGGCTGCCCGACCTTCGGCCCGCTCGGCCCCTGGCTGGTGACGACGGACGAGGTCAAGGACGTCCAGAACCTCGCCATGTGGCTCGAGGTCGATGGCGAGCGCGTCCAGAACGGCTCGAGCAAGACGATGATCTTCGGCTGCGCGTATCTCGTCCACTATATCAGCCAATTCATGCGGCTGGATCCGGGCGACGTCATCACCACCGGCACGCCGCCCGGCGTCGGTCTCGGCTTCAAGCCGCCGCGCTTCCTGAAGGGCGGCGAGGTCGTCAAGCTTGGGATCGAGGGCCTCGGCGAGCAGCAGCAGCACTTCAAGGCCTATCAGGGCTGAGATTTCTCCGCTCGGACATGGAAAAGGGCCGCTCGCGCGGCCCTTTTTTGTTACCACCGCCGCAGGGGCCGGCTCACTTCTCCGCCAGCCCCAGCATCAGCCGGATGTTCTGCACGGCAGCGCCCGAAGCGCCCTTGCCGAGATTGTCCAGCCGCGCGACCAGCACCGCCTGGCGCAGATCGTCGTCGCCGAAGACGCGCAGTTCCAGCTTGTTGGTGTCGTTGAGCGCCTGCGGCTCGAGCTTGCCGCCCGTCTGCGCGGCGGGAACGACCGAGACATAGGTCGAGCCGGCATAATGTTCGGCGAGCGCATCGGCGAGATCGGCCGCCTTGGGCTTGCCCGGCAGCGTGTCGAGATGCAGCGGCACCGAAACCAGCATGCCCTGCCGGAAATTCCCGACGGACGGAATGAAGATCGGCCGCCGCGACAGCCGCGCATAGCGCTGCAGCTCCGGCAGGTGCTTGTGCTTGAGGCCGAGGCCGTACAGCTCGAAGGCCGGGGCCGTGCCGGCCTCATAGGCCTCGATCATGCTCTTGCCGCCGCCCGAATAGCCCGACACCGCATTGATGGTGACGGGGTAATCCTGCGGGATGAAACCGGCATCGATCAGCGGCCGCAGCAGCGCGATGCCGCCGGTGGGATAGCAGCCGGGGTTGGAGACGCGGGTCGCCTTGGCGATGGTCGCGGCGTGGCCGTGCTCCAGCTCGGCGAAACCGTAGACCCAGTCCGGCGCGACGCGATAGGCGGTCGAGGCGTCGACGATCTTCGGCGACTTCGCGCCGAGCGCGTCGGCGAGCGCGACCGATTCCTTCGCCGCGTCGTCCGGCAGGCAGAGCACGACGAGATCGACCTGCGCCATCATCTCCTGGCGGGCGACCGGGTCCTTGCGCTTCTCGGGATCGATGCTGCGGACGACGACACCCGGCATCCCCGCCAGCCGGTCGCGGATGCCGAGTCCGGTGGTCCCGGCTTCGCCGTCGATGAAGATGGATTTCGGGTTCTGGCTCATCGGACCCTCGCAAGGCGTCTGGGGGATCGGCTCAAGAAGCTTGGCCGGCTTCGGGCATAAAAAAACCGCGCTCCGGGCGCGGTCGCGGACAGTCGGACTGCAAGCCGAGCGTCATCGCGGTCGCGCGGGGGCGGCCGTGACAGGGCGACGTCGGGACAGGCTCATGGTCATGGGCGGGATATGAGGGAGGGAGGGGGCGCTGTCAATTGCATCGTCACTCTCACGCGGCGCAGAGCGACGACCAGCGTCCTGGACGGCCTTGTGCCGACCATGACGGAAACGCGTTCTTGAACGATCCGAATCGCTTGGCGTGACCGGCGGACAATCCGATTCAACGCGTTTTCTTCACCGCCAGCGCCTGGATGTGGTGCTGCACCAGGGTCGAGCCCGCGATCGCGGTGATGTCGGCATGGTCGTAAGGCGGCGAGACCTCAACGAGGTCCATGCCGCGGATGTCGAGGTCGCGCAGGCCCCAGACCAGGCGCAGCGCCTGCTCTGACGACAACCCGCCCGAGACCGGCGTGCCGGTGCCCGGCGCAAAGGCGGGGTCGAGCGCGTCGATGTCGAAGGTCAGATAGGCCGGCCCCTCCCCGACCCGCTCGCGGATCCGCGCGAGCGTTCTCGCCACACCAAGGTCATGGACGGTGTAGGCGTCGAGAATCGCGACCCCGCCGTCGCGCGGCGCGACGGTGCGGATGCCGATCTGGATCGAGCGCTCGATGTCGATCAACCCCTCGCGCACCGCCTCCAGCACGAAGGAGCCGTGGCCGATGGCGCCGACGCCGTCATCCCAGGTGTCCTGATGCGCGTCGAACTGGATCAGGGCGAGCGGGCCATGGCGGGCGACATGGGCGCGCAGCAACGGCAGTGTGACGAAATGGTCGCCGCCCAGCGTCACAAGATGCGCGCCTGAGGCGAGGATGCCCGCGGCCTCCCTCTCGATGGCGCGGGCGCAACCCGGCAGGTCGCCGCGCGGCAGCAGGCAGTCGCCATAGTCGAGGGCCGTGAGATGCGCGAAGGGATCGAGACCGGAGGGGTATTGCGGATCGCCGTCGAAGATCGCGCTGGCGCGGCGGATCGCCTGCGGGCCGAAGCGAGCGCCGGGCCGGTTGGTCACGGCGAGATCGAAGGGCACGCCCCAGATCACGAGATCGCAGCCGGCGACGTCCTTGCCATAGCGCCGGCGCATGAAGGAGAGCGCGCCTGCATAGGTCGGGTCGCCCGCACCGCCGCGGCGCTCGCCGGTGAAGGCATGGTCGATCGAGCCCGGGCCAGCCTGCTCGGTCATCGCCGCTCTCCCCGGCTCACGGGCGACGCCCCATCAGCCAGACATAGAGGCACCAGGGCAGGATCAGCGCCAGCGCCGAGAGCACCAGCCGCAGAGTCGTCCAGGCGACCGGGTTCTGGAGCGCGCGCCCATCCAGCTCCGGCACGCCATGGATCACACCGAGCGCGACGGCCGGCGCCAGGAAGATCACCAGCGCGCTGGCGATGCGCCGCCCCCGCGGCAGGTCCCGCCGGGCCAGCGCGATCAGGGCCGGCACGGCGATCATGCCGAAAGCGATGAGAGTCAGGAGGACACGCATGGTCGTGGCCTATCGCAGCCGCTCTTCCGAGGAAACCCCGTCCGTCATGGCGAGCGCAGCGACCCATCCAGGGAAACGTCGAGCGCGCGAGGCCGGATGGCCTCTCTGCGCTCGCAATGACCTGCTACCGCCCGCCGCCGACGCGCAGGATCGAGCCCGTCACATAGGACGCTGCATCGGAGAGCAGAAAAAGCACCGTCTCGGCGATTTCCTCGGCGGTCGCCGCGCGCTGCATCGGCACCAGCGGGGCGATACGTCCGACACGGGCGGCGTCGCCGGTCGAGACGCCGTGAATATCGGTCTCGGTGATGCCGGGCGCGACCGCATTGACGCGGATGCCGGGCGCCAGCTCCTTCGACAGTCCCAGCGTGAGGCTGTCGATCGCGCCTTTGGAGGCTGCATACCAGACATATTCGCCGGCACCGCCGATCGTGGCCGCGACCGAAGAAACATTGACGATCGCCCTGCCCCGCGCCGTGCCGTTGGCAATCAGAGCGCGTGCGGCCTCGCGCGCCACGAGGATCGCCCCCGTCACGTTCACGTCGATGCAGGTGCGGATCACGGCCGCATCCGCCTGCGCGAGCGGGCTCGCCCGCCCGGTGATGCCGGCATTGTTGACGACATGGGTCAGCGGCCCAAGCGCCTCTTTCGCCGCCTCGAAGACGCGCGTGATGTCCTCCTCGCGCGCCATGTCGCCCTGAAGCGCGACCGCCTTCGCCCCGGCTGCCTCGCAGGCCGCGACGACCTCGGCCGCGGCCTTTGCCGCGCTCTGGTAGTTCACCGCGACGTCATAGCCGCGCTGCGCGGCCATCACGCAGATGGCGGCGCCGATACCGCGGCTGCCGCCGGTGACGAGGAGGACGGGGCGGGACATGGCGGCTCCTTGGATGTTCGCGTTTCAGACCCGAGCCCTCATCCTGAGGAGCGGGCCCGCTGCCCGCGTCTCGAAGGATGCTCCAGATGCTACCGTAGCGTCCTAAAGCATCCTTCGAGACGACCGCTGCGCGGTCTCCTCAGGATGAGGGCTGGAGGCTCAGTCAATACGAAAAGGGCGGCCCTTGCGAGCCGCCCTTTCCATAGATCGGACAGTCTGGAAACGATCAGCGCTTCGAGAACTGGAAGCTGCGGCGGGCCTTGGCCTTGCCGAACTTCTTGCGCTCGACGACGCGCGAGTCGCGGGTCAGGAAGCCTTCCTTCTTGAGCGGGCCGCGAAGCTCGGGCTCGTAGAAGGTCAGGGCCTTGGAGATGCCGTGGCGCACCGCGCCGGCCTGGCCGGAGAGACCGCCGCCCTTTACCGAGACGACGACGTCGTACTGGGTCAGGCGATCGACGAGCTGCAGCGGCTGCTGGAGGACCATGCGCAGCACGGGGCGCGCGAAATAGACCTCCTGGTCACGGGTGTTGACCGTGATCTTGCCGGTGCCGGGCTTGATCCAGACGCGGGCGATGGCGTTCTTGCGCTTGCCGGTGGCATAGGCGCGGCCCTGGGCGTCGACCTTCTTGACGTGGACCGGAGCGGCCTCGGCCTGGGTCGTCTTGACGCCACCGAGATCGGCGAGAGACTGGAGAACTTCAGCCATGATCAGACCCTCGCATTCTTGCTGTTGAGCGCGGCGACGTCGAGCGTCTCCGGCGACTGGGCCGCATGGGGGTGCTCCGCGCCCTTGTAGACGCGCAGGTTGCCGAGGATCTGGCGGAAGAGCGGGCCGCGGGGCAGCATGCGCTCGACGGCCTTCTCGACGATCCGCTCGGGGAAGCGCCCCTCGAGGATGAACTTGGCCGAACGCTCCTTGATGCCGCCGGCGTAGCCGGTGTGGTGGTAGTACACCTTCTGGTCGCGCTTGCGGCCGGTCAGGACCACCTTGTCGGCGTTGATGACGATGATGTTGTCGCCGCAGTCGACATGGGGGGTGTAGGCCGCCTTGTGCTTGCCGCGCAGACGCATCGCCACCACGGAGGCGAGACGGCCGACGACGAGCCCGGAGGCGTCGATCACAACCCACTTCTTTTCGACATCGGCGGGCTTGAGCGAGATGGTCTTCATCGCGGGCACCCTTCGGAGCGTTGAAAAAAGGACAAGCCGCCGGAGAACCGGCGGCGGTGTGAGCGGGGGATAGTGGCAGGCCGCTCCGGTGTCAACCGTTGCTCAGTGCTTGGGAAACCGAAAAACGCATTGTTTTCAGAGAAATGCCGAAAACGGTATCATAGTACCGCATCTCGTTCGTCTTGCTCGGGCTTGACCCGAGTCTCTCGGGCCGGCGATTCTCGGGTGAGGCCCGAGGATGACGCCGCGTTGACCTCAGCGCTCCACCGGAATCGAATAGGTCCCCGTCGCATGGGCGACCATCTCGCTCTCGCCCTGCGAGTAGAGCGAGACCTCGCCGACCGCGAGCCGCTTGCCGAGCTTGAGCAACCTCGCCTCCCCGATCAGGGCTGCGGGCGCCGGCTTGCGCAGGAAGTTGAAGGACAGGCTCGTGGTGACGGCGAGCGCGACCGGGCCGATCTGGCCGAGGATCGCGGCGTAGAGCGCGAGATCGGCCAGCGCCATCATCGTCGGGCCCGAAATCGTGCCCCCTGGGCGCAGATGCTTCTCGTGATAGTCGCAGCGCATGCGGGCGCTCATCGGCCCGACCTCCTCGACGAAATAGGTCCGCCCGCCGCTGTGGAGCTGCGGGAAGACCTCGTCGAGAAAGGCCTCGAGCTGCGCGGCGTTCATGCGGGGCGTGGGGTCGCGCAGGGTCATCTCGGGCGGTCCGGCACAGGCAGCGATGAGGAGATGCCCCTTGCAGCATGGGGGAGCGCGGCGGACAATACGGCAAAACGCACAGGCAAACGCTCACGGAAACGCCGAGGTCACCGCCATGAACGCCCATGCCCGCCCCGAGGCGGCACCCGCGCTGCGGCGCGAGGACAGCGAGGGCATCGCCGTCCTCACGCTCGACCGGCCGCAATCGCGCAATCCGCTCAGCGAGGCGATGCTGGCCGCGCTGGCCGAAAGCTTCACCGCCATCGCCGCCGACCGGAGCGTCAAGGCGGTCGTGCTGGCAGCCGAAGGCCCGGTGTTCTGCGCCGGGCACGATCTGAAGGAGATGAGCGCGCATCGCGCCGATCCCGATCGCGGCCGTGCCTATTTCACTGACGTCCTCGGGCGCTGCTCGGGCGTGATGCAGCAGATCACCGCCCTGCCCCAGCCGGTGATCGCGGCGGTCGAGGGCACGGCGACGGCGGCCGGCTGCCAGCTCGTCGCCAGCTGCGACCTCGCGGTGGCGGGCGATGCCGCGCGGTTCTGCACGCCGGGCGTCCATATCGGGCTGTTCTGCTCGACGCCGATGGTCGCGCTGACGCGCAACCTCTCGGCCAAGCACGCGATGGAGATGCTGCTGCTGGGCGAGATGGTGCCCGCCGAGGAGGCGGCGCGGATGGGGCTGGTCAACCGCGTCGTGGCGGCCGGCAGCGCGCTCAGGGAGGCGAAGCGGCTGGCGGCCGTGATCGCCTCGAAATCCACCGCGACCATCCGCATCGGCAAGCGCGCCTTCTACGAGCAGCGCGAGATGGACCTGGCTGAAGCTTACGACCACGCCTCGGCGGTGATGGTCGAGAATATGCTGGCGCGCGATGCCGAAGAAGGCATCGGGGCCTTCGTCGAGAAGCGGGCGCCGGTCTGGGAGGGGTAGGCGCGGGGAACCCCTCTCCTGTAAGGAGAGGGGCAGGGGTGAGGTGTCGGCCCCT
>NZ_LSKN01000243.1:0-12110 GCF_001557075.1 Methylobacterium sp. CCH7-A2 | reverse complement strand
AGTTCGACCGCGTCTTCGACGTCAACGTCAAGTCGATCTACCTGATGGCGAAGGCAACGGTGCCGCATTTCCGCGAGCATGGCGGCGGCGTGATCCTCAATATCGGTTCGACAGCGGGAGTCCGGCCGCGGCCAGGCCTGACCTGGTACAATGGCTCGAAGGGGGCGGCGAACCTGCTATCGAAGTCGATGGCGGTGGAGCTGGCACCGGACCGGATCCGCGTCAACGCGATCGCGCCCGTCGCGGGCGAGACACCACTGCTGGCGACCTTCATGGGCGAGGATACGCCGGAAAAGCGCAAGGCCTTCACCGCGACGATTCCCTGGGGCCGGTTCTCGACGCCGCAGGACATCGCCAATGCCGCGCTGTTCCTGTGCTCGGACGAATCCGAGATGGTGACCGGCAGCGTGCTGGCGGTCGATGGCGGGCGCTGCGTCTGAGCGATCCGTGCCGGTGGCGGGGAGGCCCGCCGCCGGCCTTCAGGCCGCCTTGTCCTTCATGCCGCCATCGGTGAGGCGGTACCAGGCGATGATCGCCGAGACGTAGAGCTCGTTCAGCGCGTGCAGCGGCAGCGGCGTGATCGGCACGACCGGGAAGGGCAGGCGGCCCCTGTCGCCGGTTGTGATGTAGGCCGCCATCGCCTTGCCCATGGCGCTCTGCAGCCCGACGCCGCGGCCCATGCAGCCGATGTCGACGAGTAGGCCGGGCTCGGGCTCGTGCAGATGCGGCAGGAAATCACGCGTCAGTGCCACCCGGCCGCACCAGCGGAAGTCGAAGGGCACGCCCTTCACCTGCGGATACATCTTGCCGACGACGCGCTCGAGATGGGCCCAGTCGGCGGCATCCTTCGGCTCGCGGAAGGGGCCGCGGCCGCCCATCAGCAGCCGGTTCTGATGGTCCTTGCGGAAGTAGAGCAGCAGCTGGCGGGTGTCCGAGACGACCTGGCCCTCGGGCAGGATCGTGCCCGCGACGTTGTCGGAGAGCGGTTGCGTGGCGACGATGAAGGAGTTCGGCCGGATCACGCTCTGGCGCAGCTTCGGGATCAGGTCGCCCGTATAGCCGTTGGTGGCGACGACGACGCGCGGCGCCGTCACCGAGGCGCCCTGGGCGGTCCGTACCGTCCAGGTCGCGCCACTGCGCGTGAGCGAGACGACGTTGCTCTGGCCGTGGATGGCAGCGCCCGCCGCGAGCGCCGCCTTCGCCAGCCCGCGCGCATAGGCGAGCGGCTGCACACCGCCGGCGCGCCGGTCGACCCAGCCGGCGAGATAGCGATCCGTGCCGAGCAGGCGGGCGGCGGCGTCCTTGTCGAGGAACTGCGCGTCGACGCCGCGTGCCTGCCATTCGGCGGCGCGGCGCTTGACCGTCTCGACCATGGCCGGCGTATGCGCGCCCTGGATCCAGCCGGCGCGCTTGTGCGGCACATCCATGCCGTGTTTCGCGATCAGGTCGAAGACGAGATCGGCGGTGGATCCAACGAAGCCGATCAGCGCCTCGCCCGCAACGGGGCCGAATTTGGCGAGGATCTCGCTCGGATCATATTTGATGCCGGGGATAACCTGCCCGCCATTGCGGCCGGACCCGCCCCAGCCGGGCTCGTGGGTCTCGAGCACCACGACCGAGACGCCGGCCTCCGCCAGATGCAGCGCCGTCGACAGGCCGGCGAAACCGGCGCCGATCACGCAGACATCGGCGCTGACGTCCTGCGCCAGCGGCGGGGTCGCCGCCGCGGCCGGTGCGGTCGCGAACCAGAGCGAGGGGGCGAGCGGGAAGGGTTCGGCCACGGGGCTCGCTCCTCAGATCGGACGCAGCACGCGGCGCAGGAAATCCTGCGTGCGCGGATGGGTCGGCGCGCTCAGCACCTCGCGCGAGGGGCCCTGCTCGACGATGACGCCGCCGTCGAGGAAGAGCACGCGGTCGGCGACCTCGCGCGCGAAGCCCATCTCGTGGGTGACGACGAGCATGGTCATGCCCTCCTCGGCCAGGCTCTTCATCACCTGCAGCACCTCGCCGACGAGCTCGGGGTCGAGCGCCGAGGTTGGTTCGTCGAACAGGATCGCCTTGGGTTGCATGCAGAGCGCGCGCGCGATGGCGACGCGCTGCATCTGTCCGCCCGAGAGCTGGCCGGGATAGGCATCCATCTTGTTGCCGAGCCCGACACGATCGAGCAGGTCGCGTCCGCGCGCCAGGGCCTGCGCCGCCGGCTCCTTCTTCACGAAGATCGGTCCCTCGACGACGTTCTCCAGCGCGGTGCGGTGCGGAAACAGGTTGAAGCGCTGGAACACCATCGCCATCGCCGTGCGGATGCCGACGATCGAGGGCTTGTCGCGCTCGACGCGCTCGCCGTCGATCGTGATCGCGCCGCCATCATAGGATTCGAGCCCGTTGATGCAGCGCAGGATCGTCGACTTGCCGGAGCCGGACGGTCCGATCAGGCAGACGACCTCGCCCCGGGCGACGCTCGCCGTGATGCCCTTCAGCACCGGAAACGAGCCGAAGCTCTTGGTGACGCCGGTGATCTCGATCATCGGCGCGCCCGCGACCACATGCCCGGTCATCGCCTGGCCCCCTTGCCGAAGCGGCGTTCGAGCCAGCTCACCAGCCCCATCAGCGGCAGGCACATCGCCAGGTAGAGCAGGGCGACCAGCGTGTAGACGGTCATGTTCTTGAAGGTGGAGGAGGCGATCAGCGTGCCCTGCAGCGTCAGCTCCGCCACCGTGATGGTCGAGGCCTGCGAGGAATCCTTCAGCATCATCACCATGATGTTGCCATAGGGCGGCAGCACGAGGCGGATCGCCTGCGGCAGGATCACCCGGCGCATGGTCAGGCCCCAGCCCATGCCGATCGACTGCGCGGCCTCGATCTGGCCGTGGTCGATCGCCTCGATGCCGGCGCGGAAGTTCTCGGACTGATAGGCCGAATAGGCGATGCCGAGCCCGATGATCGCCGCCTGCAGCGCCGTCAGCGCGATGCCGAACTCGGGCAGCACGAAGTAAATGTAGAAGAGCTGCACCAGGATCGGGATGCCGCGCAGCGTGTTGACGACGATCTTCGCGGTCGTCGCCAGCCAGCCGATGCCCGAGACGCGCATCAGCGCCCAGACGAGGCCGAGCACCGTCGACAGCGCGAGCGAGCCCAGCGCCACGATCACCGTGAACTTGATGCCCTGCAGCAGCAGCGGCAGGAACTGGGTGGCGTCGCGCAGGAAGGTTTGCATGCGGTTCCGGTGATGAGCCCTGATGATCGTCTCTGCGGGAGTCTCGCGAGCCTCCCGCGTCATCCCGGACAAGCTGCGCAGCAGCGCCGATCCGGGATCCATGCCGGAACGGTTCCGGAATGGATCCCGGGTCTTCGCTTCGCTGCGCCCGGGATGACGGTGTGGTTCAGGAACCCGAACTGAAGGTTCAGACGAGGCCCCACTTGGCCAGGATCTTGTCGACCGTGCCGTCGGCCTTGAGCTTGGCGAGGCCGGCATTGATCTTCTTCAGCAGCTCGCCGTCGGTCTTGCGCACGCCGATGCCGACCGAGCCGGAGATCACCGGCTTGTAGCTCTTGACGATGCGCACGCGCGGGAACTGCCCCTGCGAGAGGTTGTAGGCGATGATCGGCAGGTCGAAGACGGCGGCCTGGACGCGGGCGGCGTTCACATCGGCGAGGATGTCCGGCAGCGTCTTGTAGAGCTTCACTTCCGAGAACAGGCCCGAGCTCTGCAGCTTGTCGACATAGGCCGTTCCGATCTGGACGCCGATCGTCTTGCCCTTGAGGTCTTCGAGCGTGACGTAGTCCTTCGTGTCGGTGGCCGGGACGATCAGGCCCTCGCCATAGGTGTAGATCGGGTCCGAGAAGTCGATCACCTCCTTGCGGACCGGTGTGATGTACATCGCGGCGGCGACGATATCGACCTTGTTGCCGGTGAGCGAGGGGATCAGCGTCGAGAACTGCATGCCCTCGACCTCGACCTTGAAATCGGAGACGGCGGCGATCGCCTTGATCAGATCGACCATCACGCCTTCGATGGTGTTGGTCTTGGTGTCGAGGAAGGTGAAGGGGCTGCCCGTCGGCGTCGAGCCGACCTTCAGCACCGCCTGCGCCTGCGCCGGGGTCAGCCCGGCTGCGAGCGCGCCGCCCGCCAGCATCGACAGAAAGGTGCGACGTTCCATGGCAAAATCCCCCGGTTGGGCCTGTGTCTGAATGGCACGGCAATTTTCACCTGCGTGAAGATACGAGCATAGGACAAACTTGTCGGCAAGCGATTTCACGTGCATGAAATAGCGGCGACGAATGGAGCCTTCATGAGCAGCCCTGCCGCCACGCCGTCCCGGCCGGAAGTCGATTCAGAGATCGGCGCCGGTCTGCGCCGCCTGCGCCGCGAGCGTCGCCTCTCGCTGGTCGATCTGGCGGGCCGGACCAATCTCTCGATCGGTTTCCTCAGCCAGATCGAGCGCGGCAAGTCCTCGCCGACGCTGCGAGCGCTCGCCAGCATGGCGGATGCGCTGGGCGTCGGCATCGGCGATCTCTTTCCCAAGGGCGGGGAGGCGGCTTCGTCCCAGACCGCGACGATCGTGCGGGCGGGCGGGCGCAGCGAGCTGCAGCTCTGGCGCTCCGGCATCCGCAAGCAGCTCCTGACCCCGCACAGCGAGGGTGCCAAGCTCAGCCTCTATCTGGTCGAGATGGAACCGGGCGCCAGCACCGGCGACGAACTCTACACCCATGGCGGCGAGGAGGCCGGGCTTGTTCTGAACGGCGCCATGAGCCTGAGCGTCGAGCAGGAGAGCTGGACGCTGCAGGAGGGCGACAGCTTCCGCTTCCTGTCCTCCCGGCCGCACCGCTTCGCCAATGCGGCTTCGGGCGAGACACGGGTTCTCTGGGTGAACTGCCTCTGAAGGCGCGCTCAGAGCGGCCGGCGCGGGCTCGCCACGCCGAAATGGCAGATCGGCTCGCCGGGCTTGGCCGTGGTGCTCGGGAAGATGACGAAGCCGTCGCTCGGCGCGGTCACGGCGGTCCCATCCGCGCGCGTCGCCAGCAGGGCACCGGCCGGGACGCGGTCGCCGGTCTTCCAGCCCTGCGCCACCCGGTCGCCCGCCGCCTCGCAGATCACCACCTCGGTCATCTGGATCACTGAAGTCAGCGCCGGTGCGGGAGCGGGCGCGTCGATCAGGCCGAGATGGGCGAGCGTATTGCGGATGGCGGCATAGCCGATCTCGACGGAAGCGGGGTCGTCATGCTGCCCGCATTCCAGCGTCACGCCAAAGCGCCCGGCAAAGCGCATGAATTCTGTCGTGCCGAAGCCCTCGGTGACGGCCAGGGGCGGCAGGTTCAGCCGCTCGCGCGCGGCGATGATCTGGACATAGTTGTCGAGCCAGCCATGGATCGCGACGGGCACGCCGAGGCAGGCGGCGAGCGCGAGCTCCGCCGCGCCGTGCCGGAAGGGTTCGAGCGGGCCAGTATTGTCCTCCGGCCCCAAGAAGACGAAGGGCTCGCCCTCGCCGCGGAAGGAATGCACGTCGAGCAGAACCTCATGCTCGCGCAGCAGGGCGCAGAGCCGGCGGCCGATGCGGTCCTCGTTGTCGACCGGTTGCAGCCGCTCGCGCAGATCCCGGTTGAGGTTGCGGTCGCCTTCGCGGGTGTTCTGGCGATAGGCCTTGGGGTTGGTGACCGGCACGAAGGTGACCTCGCCGCGCGCGATCAGCAGCCGGCCGGCCCGGCAATTCTCGACAATGCGCGCGATCGCCTTCGGGCCGCAGCTCTCATTGCCATGGACGGCGCCGAGCACCAGCAGCTTCGGCCCGGCCTGCAGGCCATGGAAGCGGATGCTCTCCAGCGGCGCGGCGTCAGTGGCGGGAACGGTCCAGGTGGTGTCGGCGGGGGCTGTCATGGGCGGTTCCGGTGGGCAAGTGGGGGGCGGCGAGGCTGGGTACCAAGCTGGCCCTTTGCGCCAGTTCGTCTCCGCAGAGAAGGGTCGTGATGCGACCCCAGGGCCGGTGGAGGAGGACACACACCGTGTCCCATCGCTCTCCGCCCATGCCATGTCGGTCGACCGGCCGGTCGTCGCGGACGCGGCCCGTACGAGTCTGTGCGTCAGATCTTTCCCCTGACGCCGAGCGAGACGTTCAGCGCCTCGGCGTCCGCCCCGGCACCCGGCTTGGGAATCCGCGCAAACTGGCCGCTGGCGGCGTCGTAGATCCGAGTGCCGCCCTTGGCTTCGAAGTATTTGGTATAATCGACGCGGCCGACGAGCGAGAAAGCCGTGGTCAGCGGGTACTCGACCGCGAGATTGGCGCCGATCATGGCGGAAGGCGAGAACTTCTCCGTGAAGAGCGTATAGCGTAACGCGTGATAATCGCGGTCCCGACCAAAGCTCGCAGGGCTGCCATACAGTTCGGCAGACAGCGAAAGCGTCTCTCCCCGATAGGTCGTCCCAAGCCCGAGATAGGGCGTATCCCATTGTTGCCGATAGGAGATGCCCAGGCGGCTCGGATCGAAGTTTCCGACCGCGTCGCGAAATCCATTCTGCGAGTAGACATAACTGCCGCCATAAGCCCGGTACTTGATGTCATAGTGGCGGAAACCGGCCAGGGCGGAGATTGCGAAATCCCCGCCGTCGATGACTCGATAGGCGACGCTCACATCGGCTTGCCATGCCTTCGGAACGCGGGTGTCGGGGTGCAGCGATTGGTGGCTCCAGGAATCGTCGCCCCGGTAGCCAAAGAGCCAATCCCGATCGCGCATGTCGGCCTCCGACGCCACGGCCGCCCAGAGGCTGCCACGGAGGACGACCCCGTCGAACGGACGCAAGGCCGCGCGACCGCCGAGCGTCACCGCCTCGCTTTTCCAGTCGAGCTGGCTGATCTTGCTGCGGCTCAACGGATCATAGACATTTTCTGTCGAAACGCTGCGCAGATAGCCGATCGACGGTGTCACGCTGAACATCGGCTCGCCGGCAGCCCCCGTCGCCGAGCCGGGATCGAAGCCTTGCGCCAGCGTCGGGCCCGACAGGAGGACGAACCCGACAAACGTCATCAACCATCCACTGCGACTCGGCATCGTCCATCTCCCGGTTCAAGGGCGATTGGACGCAATTTGTCTCAATAAACGATTAACCATACTTGGAAGGCCGATCTGACGTCTTCGCGCAACGTCAATTCCGTCTGCCGTCACTGCGGTTGAGCTTCTGTCGGTTTTGGCGGTTCAGTATTCCGGGCTTCCCCATCCACGTGTTTGCAGATTTCCCAAGTGTCGAATACCCCAAGCGCCATGCTGAAGCTGCGCTATCTGCTTCCATCCTCCTTCACCCCGCGCGCGACGATCCGGAGCGCGCCGTCCGGCAGGGGACGCTGGAGCGCGCTGGCGTATTCCCAGGGCGCGGTCATCCAGGTCTCGCAGGCTTCGGGCGTCGTCAGGATGACCGGCATGGCCTTGGGGTGGATCGCCTTGACCTCGGCATTGGGATCGGTGGTCAGGAAGGCGTAGAGATCCACCGAGACCGGGCCTTCCTTCAGCTTGCGCACGCTGGCCCAGTGCGGCGTCCAGATTCCCGCGAAGAAGGCCGTCGGCCGGTCCTCGCCGAAGGCGAACCAGATGTCGCCGCCCTCGGCCCTGTTGAACTCGCTGAAGGATGTGAAGGGCACGAGGCAGCGGTTCTCGATGCCGAGCCAGCGGCGCCAGTGCGGGCTCCTGGTGTTGCGCACATTGGTGACCCCGGGGTCGGTCTTCTTGCCTTCGAGCGCGAAGGCGGGCGAGGGCATGCCCCACCGCGCCATCGCCAGCGTCGGCATCCCGCCCTCGTTGCGGATGATCGGCGCGGCATAGTCGGGAAAGATACCGGGCTGCGGCACGATCTGCGCGGCGACGTCGAAGGTGGCGAAGAGCTTGCGCATCGCCTCGATGTTGCGGGTGTGGCTGTAGAGGTTGCACATCGCCTCGACCCTTTGCCCGACATGGACCCGATACGGCGATCAGGAGAGCCGGATGGATGGATCGGAGGTCAGCACTGTCACAATGTGGATCCTGGGAGATCCGTTGGTAGCGGGAGAGGGACTCATAGCGCCCCCCCATAACCAAATACCCATCTATTTCAAGTTCAAGAGTCTAAGCGGTTGACGACCACCGCAACTGGAGAAGCGAGGACTCGAACTTACCGGCCGGTTCCATACTCATTGAAATCAATGGAATGCCGCCGCGACTCCAACTCTGTGGGGGAGTACTGAGTGGGATCGACGTCGATGGTGATGTCGGACTTGCAGAATCTGGCAAGCTGTCTGAGCTCACGCTCAACCGATCCGATTGAAGGACACGGTCGCTCTCAAGCCCCGCCCGCCCGGCGGCTTGCCCAAGTTGAGGTCAGCTTTCGCGCTGTGCAGGGCAACCTCGACAATCGCGAGCCCAAGCCCGCTACCGGCATGTCGGCTCATGCGTCCGCGATAGAACCGCTGCCTGACCAGAGCCAGTTCATCCGCAGGAACACCGGGGCCTTCGTCATCGACAGCCAGCGCGGTGTCTTCAATCCTGAGCCACCTGACGCGACCGCCAGGCGGGCTATGGCCACAGGCGTTGTCGTGGAGGTTGCGCAGGGCCAGCTTCAGGTGGTCGGGATCCCCTTCCACCGTCATTGCGTCAATGCCGGCATCGATCTCGACGATAATCGATGCTGGCCTCTGGCCTTCGCGATCGATGTCTCGGAGCAGCTGCCCAAGATTGATCGGCTCGCGCCGGCTCGGCTCGGCGCCAGACTCCAGCCTTGCCAGCGCCAGCAACTGACTGATCAGGCGTGCCGTGCGGTCGACGCCCTGCATGATGTGGTCCAATGCGGCAGTCCGCATCTCGGTCGATTCGGCAGCCTTGGCGATCTGGGCCTGGGTCCGGATGCCGGCGAGCGGCGTGCGCAGCTCGTGAGCCGCGAAGGCTGTGAATTCGCGCTCATGCCGGCGTGCGGCGTCCAAGCGCACAAACAGGCCGTTCAACGCGTCGGTCACAGGCCGGATCTCGTCGATCACCCTGGCGTGGAGCGGGGCGAGATCATCGGCAGCGCGCTGCTGCAGATCGGCGGCGATCCCGCGCAAGGGCGACAGGCCGCGCCCGACACTCATCCAGATCAGCCCGGCGAAGATCGGCAGCATCAGGAGAGCCGGGCCGACGAGGCCTAGGACGAGGTCGTTGACGAGGCGATCCCGCAGGCCGAGCCGATCGCCGACCAGAACCCGGACATCCTTGGCGGCGTCCTCGATGGCGTAGACGCGCCACAGCTCGCCATTGATCAGGCTGTCGCTGAAGCCGGCGACGTGACCGGCCAGCCTTTCCGCAGGGGCCGACGTCGAGGCTGCGACGAGCCGCCCGCCCAGCGACCAGATCTGGCAGGAGAGCTGGCGCTCATAGCCGCCGGGGTCGTCTGTGGAGACCTGGGGAGTCGCGGCGATCGCGGCTGGCGCCGATGCGCCGGCATCCCGGACGAGCGAGGAGACCATGCGCGCCGCCTCCTGCAAGCGCGTATCGAGGACGCGTTCGAGCTCGGCCTTGGTGCCGAGATAGATCCAGGCAGTAGCAGCCAGCCAGATCAGGCCGGTGGTGGCGACGAGGATCACGAACAGGCGCGCGCGCAGCGAGGTCAAGGCGTCATCCTCAATCGATAGCCCAGGCCGCGCACGGTCTCGATCTGCTCGCGTCCGATCTTCTGCCGGAGATTGTGGATGTGAACTTCGATGGCGTTGCTCTCGATGTCCTCCTGCCAGCCATAGAGTCGCTCTTCCAGTTCGATGCGCGAGCGGATCATACCCGGCCGCTCGGCGAGCGCGCGCAGGATCGAGAATTCCCGCCGCGTGACCTCGATGGCGAGACCGTCGCGGGAAACCGAATGGCTCGCCGGGGTCAGGACGAGACCCGCTGCGGCAATGGTCGCCGTCGCCCGGCCATCGCGCCGCCGCACCACGGCCCGCAGGCGAGCCGCGAGTTCGTCGAGGTCGAAGGGCTTGCCGAGATAATCGTCGGCGCCGCGATCGAGCCCGGCGATCCGATCGCGCGTTTCGTCGAACGCCGTCAGGAGCAGGACCGGGCTTTCGTCGCCCGCCTGGCGCAGGCTGGTCAGCAGGTCGAGCCCCGAGCCGTCCGGCAGCATGATGTCGAGGACGATCGCGTCGAAGGCTCCTGCCGCGATCGCATGGCGGCCGTCGGCGCAACTGCCGACGACCTCGGCGCTGACGCCGTGCAGCTTCAACCCGACGGCGAGACCGTCGGCCAGAATGGGGTCGTCCTCGACAATCAGAACACGCATCGCTTCTCCAGGACGGGCAGCATCCCTGTGCGGCTTAAGGCTGGCTTAAGCTGGGACGCGCCGATGGCTGCAGTCATGCCGGCACAAGCCGCCGCCTTTACCAGCCGACGAGGACCAGACCGATGCAGCACGACCGCCGGACCATCATCAGCGGCTTCGCATTGCTCCTCGCCACTGCTCCCGGACTGGCGCTGGCAAAGGGACGCGATCCCGATGTCGAGGCCATTCTCAACGACCCCGAGGCGCCGGTCTCCGGCAACCCGAAAGGCAATGTCACGATCGTCGCCTTTCTCGATTACAACTGCCCCTTCTGCAAGAAGGCCGCCCCCGATCTCGCCCGTCTCGTCCGGGAGGATGGCCAGATCCGGCTCGTCTACAAGGACTGGCCGGTGATCGCCGAGACCTCGGTCTATGCCGCGCAGCTGGCGCTCGCCGCCGCCTTTCAGGGCGCCTATGCCAAAGCCCATGATGCGCTGATGGCGACAAAGGGACGGCTCGGTCGCGAGCAGATCACTGCTGCCCTCAAGGGCGCCGGCCTCGACATGGGCCGGCTCGAAGCGGATGTAAACGGCAAGGCCGCCCAGATCACGGCGCTCCTCCGGCGCAACATGGCACAGGCGGAGTCGCTCGGGCTGCAGGGCACGCCGACCTATCTGATCGGCCCGTTCCGAACCTCGACCCAGGACTATGCTGGCTTCAGGCAGGTCGTCGCCGACGCGCGCAAGAAGCAGGCGGGCCTGTGATCGACCGGCTCGCATCCTCCATGACCGACCTCTCCAAACCCACGCGCCGCCTGGCGGGCCTCATGATCGCTCTGGCTGCAGCGGGCTGTACCACGATCGCACAACGGCCGGTTCCGGCGGCGCCGACGCCGCAGTTCAGCGCCCTCGATCTCAGGCGCTATGGCGAGGTCGGCGGGGAGCCGTTCCATGTCCCCGCCGTCTCGCTCGAGGACCTGCAGCCACGCAATCTGCGCCAGCTCGTCGATTATCCGACCGCGCATCAACCCGGCACGCTGATCGTCGATCCCGCGAACCGGTTCCTCTTTCTCGTTCAGGAGCACGGCAAGGCGCTGCGCTATGGCGTCGGCGTCGGGCGCGAGGGCCTGGAGTTCACCGGCTCGGCCACCGTCGAGCGCAAGGCGCAGTGGCCGCGCTGGACGCCGACACAGGACATGATCAAGCGCGAGCCCACCCGCTATGCAAAATGGGCCGGCGGCATGAAGGGCGGCGACGCCAATCCTCTGGGGGCCCGGGCGCTTTACCTGTTCAAGGACGGCAGGGACACGCTCTACCGGATCCACGGCACGAACGAGCCCGACACGATCGGTGAAGCGGTGTCGTCCGGCTGCATCCGCATGATGAACCAGGACGTCATCGACCTATACAACCGCATCCCCAAGGGCTCCAAGGTGGTGGTGCTGCCGGCCTGACCCGGCACGCTTTGGCATGGTGCGTTCAGGCCGCTTGCAGAAAGGGCAAGGTCACTCTACATTATATTTTATAATATAATGTCTATGTGAGTGCCCCCATGACCTCGATCGACCTCTCGCCGAAGCTGACAGCCGCCGGCCAGCCTGACGCGACCGTGATTGGCGGTCTCGCCGGCTCGCGTTTCGCCGGCATCGTCAATGTCCGGCCCGATGGCGAGGAGGGCGGGCAGATCGATCACGAGAAGGCTGCCGCTATCGCGCGGGAGGCCGGGCTGGGCTACGCCTATGTCCCGTTGACTTCGGCAGCGATCACCGAGGCCGACATCCGGGCCTTCCAGCGGGCTGTGGCCGAGACGAAAGGTCCCGTCTATGCGCATTGCCGCTCCGGCACGCGCGTCGCGATCCTGCATGTCCTCG
>NZ_LSKN01000242.1:0-1465 GCF_001557075.1 Methylobacterium sp. CCH7-A2 | reverse complement strand
GCCGCTGCAGAACGACGCCACGAGGCTGTCGGCGGCGCGCTCCATCCATAACGGCATGCCAGCGACAGTCCTGGTACGGATCATCTGATGGAAGTCCAAGATGATTTCGCGGGCCTTCACGAGCTGCGGCAGGCCGGTTTCTATGGCTGCGATGAGAACAGTCTCTGCCTTTGAGAGCTTGTCGCGCCCATTCGTCATGAAGCGAGCGATGGTCCGGGCGGAGGGGATGCGGGCAAGGGTGCCGGCATCGGCCTTTTCGGCACGCCGCCGCCGCGTCGCCCACTCGGACACAACTCTCGCACTGCCGCGGAAGCCGCGCACCCGCATCGAGCGCCAAAGCGCTGAGGAATTGCGCTTTCCGGCATCCCACTGTGCGTCGAGCCAAGGCAGCTGTTCCTCCAGGGAACTCTGCCGTGTCCGGAAGACTTCGGAACGCTGACCGCGGACGATGCGGCGCACCGTATCCCGCGCCAGGCAGGTGCGCTTGACGATCTGCTTGATCGGCACGCCATCGCTAAACATAGCCATGACAGCAGCATTGGTCTCTTCCCGGCGCTGGTACCCTTCATATTGCAGGCGCTCCGCGGACGTCAGGAGAGCGGGATTGATGACCGTGGCGCCGATAACGGAGCGGATCTGACGCATGGATTTGCGAACCGCTTCCAGAAAGGCACGGCTGGCATTCTCCATCAGATGCCAGCGATCGGCGACCTGCTCTGCGGAGGGCAACGCTTTTGCCGCTGCTTCGCCATATCCGCCGCCGCGGTCGCGAGCGACGACGGTTATCGACGAATGGCGGCGCAGCCACGCCTCGGATGTCGCAGGCTCCCTGTCGGGCAGGAGCGTCACGGTCCGTCGTCGTTCGAGGTCGCAGACGATCGTGCCGTACCGGTGATTGCGCCGCCATGCGAAGTCGTCGATGCCGATCACGGTCAACGTCTCCGATGGCACCTGCGCTTTGCGCCTGACCACGCGCAGCAGCGTGTCATTGCTGACCGGGACCATCAGCCGCCTGGCGAAGCCCGCCGCCGGACGACCGCCAAGCGCCAGGCCAAGATGATGAACGATCAGTTCCAGTCGCCCTGTCCGGCGCGACATCGGAGCCAGCACATCATCACCAAATCGCTCGGCGAAGATGCGACGGCCGCACAGCACGGCATCGCACCAGAAGCGCCGAGCCAGAACTTCGAGCTCGACGCGCCGGCCTGAAATCGGGAGGTCAGAGGCCCGACGCGCGTATTGGCTCTGGACGCGTTGTGAGCGGACCCCGCAAGACGGACACGCGCCCGAAGACGCTGTTGCACGAACCGTGACGACGGCACGATCCCCGTCGATCTCCGACCGGACGACGGCAAAGCAAGGCGGTACGAGGCTGGACGGGCGAACTCCGTGCTGCATTGCGCTGATTCCTTCTGGAAAACAGCGCCAGATCACCGCTTATCTGCAGCGAGATTGAGTCAGACCC
>NZ_LSKN01000241.1:0-927 GCF_001557075.1 Methylobacterium sp. CCH7-A2 | reverse complement strand
TCAGGCGGATCGTCCGCGGCGAGCGCAGCGACGTCTTCCGACCTCGCCAGAGTTCTCTGGAAGCGCATCTACCCTGGTTGGATGCGCAATGGGACGCCGGCGACCGCAATGCATCCGCCCTCTGGCGCACAATGCGAAGGAACGGCTTTCGGGGAAGCCTCAGGGTTGTCTCCGAATGGGCAACTCGCCGCCGGCGCGCTGAGAAAGCGGACGCAAGCAGTCTCGCACGTGTCCCGTCGGCCCGGACCATCGCGAGGTTGATGACCACCGGTCGCGACCATCTCACGAAGGCCGAAACTGTTACGATCGCCGCGATTGAGAACGGCGTGCCGGCCTTGGTCGAGGCTCGCGAGATCGTCGCCGACTTCCATGCCATGATCAGGTCGAGGCGGGCCGAGCCTTTGGCTTCCTGGATCGAGAGCGCCTCCCAAAGCCTGGTCGCCTCGTTGGCGAACGGCGTCCGACGAGACGAGGCCGCGGTCCGAGCAGCAATCCTCTCCGTCTGGTCGAACGGTCAAACCGAGGGCCAGATCACCCGGCTCAAGCTCGTCAAACGCCAAATGTACGGCCGCGGAAAGATCGATCTCCTCCAAGCCCGTCTGATCGGCGCGCAATGACCCCAAGCGTCAGCAGAACTGCGTCAGACCCCCCAATCAACGCGGGCAGAGGGGTCACGCGCTCAGTAACAGCTCCTGACCCAGGCTCGTCGGGAACCGCCGTAGCGCGTTCGCACCCACCGTCGTTCGAGGACGCATGGGCCTTCGTAGCCTGCCCCGTAGCCGCCGCCACCATCGTACGCAGGATAGCCACCGTAGCCATAGCCACCGTAATAGGCTGGCGAATAGTAACCCCCGTAACCGCCGTAATATCCCAGGCCGTAGCCGAGACCGAGGCCCGTCAGCAACCAGGGCGCCCCCCAGCCGCCGT
>NZ_LSKN01000240.1:0-29379 GCF_001557075.1 Methylobacterium sp. CCH7-A2 | reverse complement strand
GAACAGTGGCCGGTTAATTATTGGATTACCCGGCCGGTCGCGTCGGAATCTGCATCTCATGCAACAACCGCGGGACTCGCACGTCGAGAGCCCTGCAGACTTGCACGACATTGTTGCTGAACGTCTTGAACTCCCCTCTGCAGATGCGGCTGACCTGGCTCTGGTCCACGTTCGAGATCTTGGCGATTTCCGCATAGGACAGCCCTCTCAGCGATAAGGCGTGGCCGATCTTTGCGTGGAGACTCGCAATCTGCTTGATCGATGGCTTCATGCAGATTAGCATGCATATCAAGATGCTGATTTGCAAGGAGATCGTTTTGGACGAGATTCGGTTCTACCGGGCAAGCGAGAAGCCCTACGGTGCGTTCAGCAATCTCTACCGCCGTGAGATCGAGTTCGAGGGGGAGACCTTCCCCACCAGCGAGCATGCATATCAAGCCGGGAAGGCCCGCAAATCTGCAGTCAAGAAGTGGCTAATGGACGCCCCGTCGCCGGCGCTGCTGGCAATGGCAGCGCACGGCCTATACTACTGGGACGTCGCTCCGGGATGGTCGACGTCGAAGTTCGACCGCATGCGGGGGGTTTTGCGTGCCAAATTCAACCAGCACGCCGACCTGCGGCAGCTTCTGATCGGCACGGGGGACGCCCGGCTCGTGGAGAGCGCGACGGTCGATAATGAGGTCAACCGCCTGTGGGGCGAGGTGAACGGGGTCGGCCGCAACATGCTCGGCCTGCTGCTGATGGAGGTTCGCGACGCTCTCCGCCTAGAAAGCGCGGCTGAGGACGCCTACATGGTCGCGGCGGAATAACGCTCGCACAAGATCGCTCGCGCGAAGTCCGCTCCCCTCGATCTGAAGAGGCCCCTCGCTCCGGCGTAGGCGCAGTTCGCCGCCGCGAGGCGCTGGCCGGCCACGATGCCTTGCAGGAGGTCCGCCACCTTGGGACGCGAGTCCCCCACGATGCCCGCGGTGAGCATCCAGTCAATGATGCCGACGCTGACCATGTCCCCCGAGCCGCAAGTGTCGAGCACGCGCGGCGCGCTTATGGCCTTGCACCATACGACTTCCGCGCCGTCGCGAACCTCCAGCCCGGCCGCTCCGTAGGTGACTATCTGGACGCAATCGGCTCTTCGTCCGGCCAGTCGCTCCCCAAGCCTGTCCTCCGAGTACTTGAGGATCGAGGTCAGGCTCAGGGCCTCCTCGAGAAGGTCGCCCTCCTCGATTTCGGACGGCTCGAAATAGACGAGCGCGCCCGCTCGGCTGGCTGTCCTCATCGCTGCGAGGATGCTGGCGGACAGCCTGTCCGCGTAGAACACGCTGCAGTCATTCAAGGCAGGGAAGGCGGTCGCGACCTCGGCCTCTCCGATGGGCTCGTAACGGGGCAGTTCCTCGCGGGTGTCCGGACAGACGAAGCTGAAGTCGTGGTTTCCCGACGCGGTATCCAACTCCTGTGCCAATACCGGCGATCTCACGTCCTCGCGTCGCGCGATGTACTGCACGTGAGCGCCCGCTTGCGAGAACTCGTCCACGAGCCGCTCGCCCTCGTCGTCCGCCCCGAGCGTCAGGACCGGCGCAACTTGACGGCGTAGCATCGCGAGCGAGACGAGCACATTCCCGCAAGAGCCGCCGAGGGCCTCCTCGGCCAGGTCGCCATCTGCGTATATTCGGTCGAGGACCGTGAATCCGGTCCCTGCGACATCGATATGGCAGACGCGGGCGGACGGAGCTCTCATGTTCACTCTATGTACTCGTTTTGGTGGAGCCGTCGAGACCAAGCGAAGCCACGTCGAGACGGATGCCCCCGTCCTTCGACAATACCAGAGATCGCAGGATCTTGAGAAGGGCCTCCGGCCCGACTGCCTCTGGGCCGAACAAAGACCAGCAGCCGTCGGGCTCACCGCAAACCTCCCCAACGCTGATCCCAAGGGGATGCGAGAGAAGCGCGTTGTCGTTCCCGGTCCTCGACCCGCTGTCGCCGAAGCGCAAGACCACCTTGGCCTCCCCGATAAGATCCTGGATAGCGTCGACGACCGCGAGCTTGCTGGAAGTCGCCGGGACGATGTCGAAGCTGTGTCCCGAAGCTGCCACGCGGACTACGCCCGCAGCTACCGGAGGACAATCCGCCAGGTCGACGGGAAAGCGATAGCGGTGCTGGAGGCGGTCCATGTCCACGGTGATCTGAACCCCGCTTGCCTTGAACTTGCTCTCCAAGAAAAGGTCCGGTCGTCCACCGAGCCACTCGGCGGTCTCAGCGATGGCCGGATGAGGAGAGGGCGGCTGCTCCCTCAGGTCGACATCCGCCGGGAGGATGCAGCCACCGTTGTAGTAGCCGACCAGAATCGACCGCAGGAAATCAGGGGGGAGCACCTTCCGCAGGTCTTCGCCGGCGGACCCGCCGCGTCCCGTGGCTATTCCGATCCTCAGGCCCAGCCCCTGAAGACGTACCAACTCGTCGATGATCGCCTGACGCGGCGGCTCCCATCTCCCCTCGGCGGTCACCAGGGTGCCGTCGTAGTCGAATACCGCGCCGCCGATGTCCGCGGCAGCCAGCACAGAGAGGCGGTCGCGCCAGATCTCATGCAGGGGCGGGCCGCCGCGGTCGCCTGAATCCAGCCTCGCAGCCGCGGCGCGCTTGTGCCTCAGCCGGGAAGGCATCGTCGCAGCCAACGCCTCCAGCGAGCGGTCCCCGTAGATCGAGCGCCCAAACTCCCCGATGCCCGGCTTTCCCGGATCGACGCCAAGGACGTCGCCTATCGCCTCGACTATCCCCAGACAGTCGATGATGGCGAACGCATTATCCAGACGACCTCCCGCCCCCCGGTCGAGGACGAGGCGCCGGGGCGGATCGGGCAACACCGACTCGATTGCCGACCATATCTTCCTGGACTCCGCGCTGGTGACGGCCAATACAAGCGTCTCACTGGCGCGGTGGTGCAGCCAGGCGTGACGGCCATGGGCGAGGTTTCTAAGGTCGGTCGTCTGCACGTTGCAGAGTGAGGCCTCCCACAGCGATGTGTCGAGCAGCACGGCCGCGGGCCTCAGGAGCGGGTCGTTCGCGACGATGACGGTATGATGCATTGCGAGGCCGCCGACTGTCTCGCGCAGGCCGGCTCGGTTGACGGCGTCGCGCATCGACAGGACCCACGACAGGAGGCCGTCGAGAAGCGCCTGGCGCCCGCGGGGCTCGGAGGGGCTGTCGCTCGCGAGAAGGAGGGCACCCACGGTGGAGAGCAGCGAGTGGGTGGCGAGGTAACCATCCTTGGCATCCGCGACCGGGACGATACAGGCAGTGCCCCCACCTGCCAGGGCCGTCTTGACTGCGGCGCCCTCCGGGTTCCGCGTGACGATGCGAAGCGATCCCGCCCGGCGATCGACCGCGGCCTGCGCTGCCGCGACGACGTCTGGGTTGTCCGCGCCGGCGCTGAAGAGCCAAACGTCGCTGCCGCTAAGGTCGTGCGAGTCGACGACTGTCTGCATCGGCGTCTGAACGGTCGTAGGGCCCAAACCCAGCGTGTCCCTGCAACGGGCGAGGTATTCGGCAGAAATGGCGGACCCCCCCGAGCCCACCGACACGGCGTGTCTTCCGATGCCGGCTCGAAGTCCAGCTGACAGCGGCCCGGCGTCGAAATCACGAAGGAGGTCGATTGTCGCTGGAAGCGCGTCCAGCTTCGCGCTGAAGCTCGGTGTTGGCATCAGGGCTCGCTCGTCGCGTAGCTGTCGTACATCGGCCCGGACAGCACGAGGTGCACGATCATGTCGCCCGGATCCTGGTGCTGCTCATCACCCTCCAGGAAGGTGTAACTCTCCGTTTCCATGTACTGGACCGCCATCTTGTGCTCGATCGCGGCCATAAGCGCTCCCGCGGCGAGTACCTTGCTGCCGACGGGGGAGAGCACCATGCGCAGCTGGTAGGTGCCGGCCATCGTTCGGTCGAAGCGCTTCTTGAGTGTCGAGAGTGTGCGGTAGCTGTCCAGTGGATTTCGCTCCGACGCATACACGACGTCGCGCGGATCGACCGCCCATTCGTCGACTAGGGCCGACCTGTACTCCGACAGCAGATCGTCCGCGCGGCGCGGGTTGCGCGCGGGAAATGGCAAAAGCGGGCAGATTTTGTAGCATTTTCCGATGGCCACGCCGATGCGCGTCAAGGCGGCGGCGCGGCCGTGGGCGAGCTGCGGAATCCAGACCTGGGCGATCTCCATGTCACCACCGACGTCGATCGGGGGCGCAAAGCCCCTTACGGCGCTGGCCTGGCTCGACGGCACGCTTGAAATCTGGTCATCCAGCTCTGGATTGGAGACTATCATCAGGTGGAAGGTCCGGCCTGGGGCCGCCTCGCAGTCCTCAAGTAGCATCATTGCTGCAGGGAAGCCAACGCCGGTCGACAGCGCGCTGAGATCGAGCACCACATCCGTGATGTCTTCGGGCACGGGATTTTGGCCGAGGAGCTTGACGATTCTGGTACCGCCAACCGGCGCCCCGTCGTCGGCGAATATCTCGACCTGGAGTATGGTGCAGCCGGGTACGATCGTCCGGAGCGCGGCCTCGTTCTCGTCCGCGGCCGCGAGCAGCTTGCCCGAAGGCGCGGGACGCTCCTCCCGGATGAAGATCGCCGTAAGCCGTGGACCCAGCGTACTGGCCAATGTCCGGGCGACGCGCTGCGAGCGGGGGTCGAACCCGGCCGCGGCCACGAGGAGCACGCGCCGCGACGGTTCCGAGAAGTAGTCCGCGACGAACCCGTCGACGTCGGCGTCGAAGTGAGTGATGCAATTCGACCAGTGACTACGCAACGGAGAGCCCCGTCACCTGTCGGAGGTAGTCGGTCTTCTTGGGAAGGAAGCCGCCTCGGTTGAAAGTGAGCCCGTGAACGAGGCCGACCGTGCCGGTGAGCTCTATGAGGGCCCAACGCTTGCCGCCCTGTCCATAGTTGCGCTCGATCGTGATCGCGCCGTTGGCTATTGCGTACTTCAGGACCGAGCCAAGTTCGTCGTCGAACGAAAGCCTCTCCATCTCTTCTTCGAGGATGGCGATGGCGTTAGCCCCGGCATCCAGCGGCGCGTTCGGCAGGAGGGACTCTTCCCTGCACTCCCGGCCGATCGCATCAACCATGTCGCGGACGCGCTGCGCGTGCGGAAACGCCCAGCCGTCCATGATCGCCTTCGCCTTGTCGACTAGGATCGTCTGTTGGTCCCTAGCCGGGAGGGGCAGGGGGTTGTTGCGTATGGCTCGCGTCTCGATGTTTGCAACAAGGGCTCCCGCGAGCTGAAGGAACACCTCCGCGTTCTCGTTGCTCGCGTCGCACACGTCGTCCAAGCCGTAGTGGAGCGGCCGCTTGAATTCGTGGTGAAGGTGGAGACGGGCACCGTGGGCGAGGTCCGCGTCGGCTTTCAGGGGCGTCCTCGGATCGGGGCCCTGATCCTCGAACAGCGTGGGCTCCATCCGCGCGACGCGCCCCGCATACCGGTGCAGCAGTATGCGCTGCATCGCCAATGCGACCTCGGGACGATCGTCGTACGACTTGGTGCGAGTCATGAAATCGTCGACGATGCCGTCGATCTCCTGGCGGCGTGACGCGCCTATGCGGAGCGCCCTTTGGTCCTTTTCTACCCTACCAGCCAGCTCCTTGACCTGGCCGGGGGTGAGCGCCGGCGGCTCGCTGGGGACGAGGCGGTCGATATCCGTGGCATTACGGTTGCGGAGGCCCTCAACCATGGGGAGGTATCGCTTGGCCATGTCGCGGGCCATCATGCGGAACTGCTTGCGCGAGGCGCCCTTTTCCTCGTCCCCTTGCATTCGGATGTCGACGAAGTCCCGGCCCTTCGCGCGGTTGTGGGTCGGCTGCGTCGCAGGCGAACGCATGACCGCTCCGGGGCTCAAGGCGTCGAGCCGCATCATCATCCATCGGCCGAACTTCATCTCCCGGTGGGACAATACCTCGAACATCGCCTCGAGCTGATCGTGGTGGAGAGCGTGCACGTCGTCGAGCATGACCAGCGGACTGAGCTCGATGTGACGCCCCTCCCAGGCAATGCGGATACCCTTGATCGCGTCGAGCGGCGCATAGGGAGCGGTGGCATCGACCGGGAGGTCTTCGAGCCTGGGAGCGCGAAGCCCGGCGCCGACTGAGTATATCGCCCGCTGCACGGCCAGCGCTCGATCCCTGATGCCTACGGCCGTAAGGCCGCCGATCTGCTCGAGGTGTGCCTCGTAGTTCGCACGCGGCACGAACTCGATCTCCTCTATCGTCCTGGTCCGGTTGGCCGTCAGGTTGCGGATCAGCCCAAGCATCGCGCGCGCCTGGACGAGCCAGAAGGCGAGCTTGGTCTTCTCACTAGGCTCGTAGGGCAGTTCCCAGAAGTCGCGATACTCGGACTCCATCGGCACCCGGACCGCCGCGACATGCGGCCTGCCGTCGCGGAGGAAACCGGCCTGGCCCAGGGCCGCCGCAAGCGTCCGGTTCGTGGGGTTCGTCGCATCCTTCAGGATCGTCTCGACAATCCTGAACTCCGCCAGCGTGGCCAGCATCGTTTTGCCGCTGCCGGGCGCGCCGATTATGCGTACGGGCACCTCGAAAATGTCGTCCTTGTGCTTGTTGGACGCGAGGAAGGTCGTCAGCGGCGCGGGGCTGACGATGGATAGGAAGGATTCGTCCTCCCGAACGTATTCGGTGGCGCGGCGCAGGAAGGGATTGGCCATGGCTTCACCCGTGCCGATCACGCCGCAGGAATAGCGGCTGCATTCCCGCATCGCCATAGGTTTCCGCCCAGATCAACGGAATCGAGTTGTTGGGCGTATTGTGTTCGAGGACGAGCGGGAGGGCGCAGTCGGCGTAGCCGTATTTCATGTCGCTTTGACCCGCCTCCCTGCAGTGCTTCTCAAGACGCTTGTAAAGCTCGTGGTCGTAGTACCGACCGCAGATATCAAGGATTTTCCCGTCGGCCGGGCGCGTGGCTGTAGGCTGCCTGGTGCCCTTGTCGATGGTGCCGAGCCTCATGTCGTCAAGCAGCAGCATCCCTTCGGTCACGATCGCCTTGCCCCAGCTCCTGCCCGGAAGCTTCCTCTCCGCCTCGCCGACGCGTTCCACAAGGGCGTTGTGGGCCTGGGTCGTGGAGACGTAGTGGTGGATGTGTAGGTTGTAGCCCTCCGCGAGCGGAAAGTGCGCCTCAAGCCTTTTTTTGGCCTCCTGGACGATCCTTTCGAACTTATACAGCTTGCCGTTGGGCCCGCTTTCGGGGAAGCGGATGAAGGTCGTCCCCGATGCGGTGAAGTCGTCGATCAGATAGACGTCGTCGAAGACGGCACCCGGTCCTCTTTCCTCCCTAAGGTCCTTGGCGAGGCTCCTCCACTTCTCGTCGTCCACGTTCATCATGGGCACAACCTGCTCCTGGGAGAGGCGGCCGGCGTTCGCGCGGCGCAGCAGGTCGATGCGGCTGCCGTCGCTCAAGCCCACGAAAAGACAGCCCCTCAGCCGGTGCGAAAATGCCGTGGCGGCCTCCGCTGTCTTCCAAACCTCGTAAGGCTTGATGCCTAGCTGCACGCCTACAGATCCCCGAAGGTAGGGCGTCACCAGTTCGGGTACAAATGTCTCGATGACCCTCTGCATCTCGAGGGTCGAGATGTACACTAGCCTCGTCTTGACGAATTCGTAGGCCGCAGGGCGATCCGCCGTGTCGAAGTGGCGAAGCCAGGAGACGAGGTTCTCAAGAAACCGCACTCCCGCCCTGAAGTCCGAGTATCCGTCGTATTTCATCGACGACATTAGCTGGAGCCAGCCGTATTCCTCTGTGGCGGTCTCGTTGTCCCAGTTCATCACGGTGGCGACTAGGTTGAGGGCGAGCGTATTGATCATCCGGCGACGGTAAGCCTCCGGAAAGCGCCGTCGGAGGTGGGTGCCGCTCCGTTCAAACCTGACCCCGCCGCCGAGAGTGCACTAGCGATTGGCATCGTCCCACCCCTGCGATTAGAACTCAATTCTTGCGATTGATTGCGCTGCATTCACTCAACTGCACCGTGCGTCCTCCTAGCATGCACGAAGCGGCGGCAACAGCCTATCGAGCATTCGATTCACTGCGACCATAGGCGTCACTCGCGGGGCTACGGACCGCCCGGGCGTCTTCGCCCAATCTCTCGCATCAGACGGTTGCCTTAGGCATGGCGAGTATCGTTCCCGTGATTGTATGCGGGCCTGGCACCACGGGGTACGGGATCTGCAATCTATGGCTGCGATGCCGCGCTTGATTCTTTGTGCGTTTCTGATATGTTCTAATTGTCCTGCCCGTATGGTTCGGAGCTGTGGGGCGATGATTTCTGTCACCACTCGACACAGTGGGTCGTGAGCATCAAACCACCGAAACCCAGCGGCTAATTGGGCGACCGTCGCAGGTTCTGGTCGTCTTAAAGTTCTGTAGGTCGGGCGAACGCTCGACCCTCCCAGGGATTGTGTTCGGACTGGGGTCGACTTGATCGTATCCGTGTAGGGGCGTGGGAACTTCGCTGCCTACACTACGCCGGGCAATTACGTGCCGTGCCCGGGTACGTCCGAGTGGATGGCGCGGATGCTGCTCTTGGAAACGAGAGCGGATGTCCGTGAGTCTGCTCTATGTTGAGTTCCCGCCGGTACCTCTATCTGTATATCTGCTCGCGGCGACGTGCTGGCGGTGTCGTCATAGGTCGTGGTCGGTGCGACCATGGCTAGGAAACCTGTTTCCGATAGCGGGCTTCTTGAGGCGGTGGCGGCAGGTCCCGCAGTTCGCACGTCGCATCCCGCGGGCACGTTGATCATTGAGCGGCAACCCGCTCTCGATCCAGGGATCGCCCGTCTCATTGAGGCGCTTGCACGAGAATGCGCCCGTCGCGATCATTCGACTTCGGCCGGTCAAGACAACGTTACCCAAAAGGAAAACAGATGCGCACGGCGATCTACGCCAGATTTTCGTCCGATCTCCAGAACGATCGATCGGTAGAAGACCAGAACGCGCTATGTCGAGGGTACGCCGAAAAGCTGGGATGGCGGGTGACCGCGACCTTTGCGGACTATGCTGTCTCGGGGTCGTCGATTCACAACAGACCCGACTATCAGCGCATGATCGGCTTGGCGGCTGCTGGTGAGATCGATGTCATCCTGGCTGAGGACATCGATCGCCTGTCGCGGAACCTCGCCGACATCGCGCGGCTCTATGAGCGGATGAACTTCTTCGGAGTGAAGCTCGTCACCGCCGCTGATGGCGAACTCGACGAAATGCATATCGGCTTCAAGGGAACCCAGTCTGCCGTTTTCCTCAAGGGACTGGCGCAAAAAACGAGACGCGGAATGGCCGGCGTCATCCGGCAAGGTCGAAACGCCGGTGGTCGAGCGTACGGCTACAAGCCCGTTCCCGGAGCTCCTGGCAAACTGACGATCGTCGACTCCGAGGCCGCTATCGTTCGACGCATCTTTGCCGACTATGTCGCTGGCAAATCGCCACGAGCCATAGCTGGTGAACTCAACGCCGAAGGTGTACCTCCACCCCGGGGGGACTACTGGGCTGCGGTCACGATCAACGGTAATCGAAAGCGAGGCCACGGTATTCTTCTCAATCCGCTGTACGTGGGCCGCCTCGTGTGGAATCGCGTACGGATGGTCAAGGATCCCGAGACCGGAAACCGCATCTCGCGGGTCAATCCCGAGGCGGAGTGGCAGGAACAAGCCGTCCCGGCATTGGCGATCGTGCAGAATGAAATGTTCGCTGCAGCGCTCGCCAAGCGCGGAGGGCGAGCTGCGATGGCTCCACGCGACCGATCGACGCCGCGGCACCTTCTATCCGGGTTGCTAAGGTGCGGTTCCTGCGGCGCCGGCATGTCGGTCAAGGATCATCACCGAGGACGCACACGCATTCGCTGCACGAAGGCGACCGAGGCGGGGAGCTGCGATAATTCCCGGTCCTACACACTCGACGTCATCGAGGCTGCCGTGGTGGGCGGACTGCGCGACCGAATGGTCGATCGCGACGGCATCGCGCTTTATGTGCGCGTCTACAACGAGGAGCGGCGGGCTCTCGCGGCTGATAGTGTAAATCGACGCGTCCGGATCGAGAAGCGTCTCCAGCAGGCCGAGCGCGAACAGGATCGTATCTACAAGGCCTTCGTCATGGGGCTCATCGAGGAAGACCAGGTCAAGCGCGATTTGCCTCCGCGGAAAGCCGAATGCGAAGCCCTACGTGCCGAACTTGCCGTATGCGACGAACCGCCCAACATCGTCTCGCTTCATCCGGCAACGGTGTCTCGTTACCTCGCTTCGATCGAGAATCTGGCTACGACCGTGCGCGAGGGCGAGGCCTATGGAGCTGAGTCGAAGAAGGCGCTTCGCGATTTGATCAGCACGGTCACGGTGTACAAGGCACCTGCCGGGGTTCCGCCGGAGATAGAGGTCACAGGACATCTGACAGAATTGATCGGAGGCGACCATTTCCCCACCACCAAGGCTGTGGGGGGTCGGATGGTAGCGGGAGAGGGACTTGAACCCCCGACACGCGGATTATGATTCCGCTGCTCTAACCAGCTGAGCTACCCCGCCCCAATGACCGGCCCGCCATGAGGCTGCCGTTCGCCGGAGGCCGCGATATAGGGGGGCGGACCGGGGCTCGTCAAGCCTCGGCTCGCCGGTTCCCGGCCGGTCAGGCCCTTCCGGTCGCGGAGGCGAGCTTGCGCAGCCGCACCACCTTGAAATAGCCGGAGCCGACATGGGTGGTCTCGTAGCGCCCGGTGCGCGCGGCCCAGCCGGTCAGGCGGCTGACCTTGAAATCCGAGCTCCAGCCGACGGCGCGGGCGAGCGGCGCGAGCGCCGACCAGAGCGCCGCGAAAGGCCCGCCATCGTCGACGAGGCGGCTCGAGATCACGATCTCGCCGCCGGGCTTCAGCACGCGGTCCATCTCGGTCAGGGCCTGCTCGGGGTCGGGCACCAGGGTGATGACGAATTGCGCGGTGACGGCGTCGAAGGCCTCGTCGGCGAAGCCGAGCCGGCAGGCGTCCATCACCATCAGCCCGCGGACATGCGAAAGGCCCTGGCTGGCGACCTTGCGGTTGGCCACTTTCAGCATGTCGAGCGAGAGATCGGCGCCGACGACGCGCGATCCGGCGGTGAAATAGGGCAGGGTCAGGCCTGTGCCGACGCCGATCTCGAGGATGTCGGGCCCGCAGGCGCAGGCGGCGGCCACGGCCTCGCGCTGCGGGCCGGCCAGCAGGTTCTGGTAGATCCGGTCATAGATGCGCGCCCAGACGGCATAGACGCGCTTCTGGCTTTCGAGATGGTCTGGCACCGGCATGGAGCGGCTCGTAATCAGGATCGAGGAGGAGGAGCCGGAGGCCGGCGTCAGGACAAGGCGAGGTCGGCGACGGGCCGCGGCTGCGGCATCCGCAGGGCGGGGCGGATGATCGTGCCGCCGCCGAGCACGCGGGCACCGGGACCGGCATCGGCATAGATCACGCAGGCCTGGCCGGGTGAGACGCCCTCCTCGTCGGTGGCGAGCTCGACCTTCAGCCCGGCCTCGTCGCGCAGCAGCCGCGCCTCGCGCGGGGGGCGCGTCGAGCGCACGCGCACAGCGACGTCGAGGCCGTCTGCGGGTAAGGAGTCGAGCGGAGTCTCGCCGAGCCAGTTGAGATCGCGCAGACGAACCTCACGGACATTGAGCGCCTCGCGCGGGCCGACGATAACGCGGGCCTCGTCGGCGTCGAGCCGCAGGACATAGAGCGGCTCGGGCGTGCTCAGGCCCAGGCCCTTGCGCTGGCCGACGGTGAAGCGCAGCACGCCCTCATGGCGGCCGAGCACCCGGCCGTCGAGATGGACGATCTCGCCCGGCCGCGCCGCGCCCGGCTTCAGCCGCTCGATGACGTCGGCATAGCGGCCATTGGGGACGAAGCAGATGTCCTGGCTGTCGGGCTTGTCGGCGATGCCGAGGCCGAGTTCGGCGGCGAGCGCGCGGGTCTGCGCCTTGTCGATGCTGCCGAGCGGGAAGCGCAGCAGGTCGAGCTGCTCCTGCGTCGTGGCGTAGAGGAAATAGCTCTGGTCGCGGTTGGCGTCGGCGGCGCGGAACAGGCCGCGACGGCCATCGGCCAGTTCGCGTCCGACGACGTAATGGCCGGTCGCCAGCGCGTCGGCCCCGAGTTCCCGGGCGAGCCCGAGCAGGTCCTGGAACTTCACCGTGCGGTTGCACTCGACGCAGGGGATCGGCGTCTCGCCGGCGAGATAGCTCTCGGCGAAGCGCTCGATCACGGCGTCGCGGAAGCGGTTCTCGTAATCGAGGACGTAATGGGGGATGCCGATCTGCTCGGCGACGCGGCGCGCGTCATGGATGTCCTGCCCGGCGCAGCAGGCCCCGGCGCGGTGGACGGCGGCGCCATGGTCGTAGAGCTGCAGCGTCACGCCGACGACGTCATAGCCCTCGCGCTTGAGCAGGGCGGCCACGACCGAGGAATCGACGCCGCCCGACATCGCCGCGACGACGCGCGTGGCCGCGGGCGGCTTGGCGATGTCGAGGGAGTTGCGGGGCGCGGTCATGGAAAGCGGGGCGGTCCGTCAGTCAAAGGGAGATGGAGGCGGCTCTATACCGGCTTTGGCGCGGCGCGGCCAGCCGCGATGGGCAAAAGCTGCCGGCCAGCGCGAGACATCCGGCGGTTCTTGCCGTCGAAGCGGCTGCGGTTCTGCGCTAACTCATTGTAATTGCTAGGATCGGCTGTGGCTCGCGGCTTGCTGGAGGGTTGCGGGGCCTTTCGCCCCGTGTTGCGGACGAACCGAATGTCGATTCAGCCACTGACGATTGCCTCTGCGCCCGCCGAGGCCGCCCCGCGCCGCCGCGCTGTCGAGCGCGAGCCGAACGAACGCGAGAGCTTCGTGCTGCCGCAGGACGAACCGGTTCGCGAGGCGCCGGCTGCCCCCCGGGAGCGCCGTGAGGCGAGCGCGGAGGCGGATGCGCCGGTCCGGGACGGGCGGGAGCCCGTCCGCGCCAGCGAGGAGCGCAAGGCGCAAAGCGACGAGGCGAAATCCGCCAAGGCGGAGGAGACCGGCCAGGCGGACGCCTCCAGCGAAGCCACTGCCGACAAGGCGGCGAAGGGCGGGCAGACCGAGCCACAGAAACCCGCCGCCGCGCCGGCCACGGCGCCGAAGCCCGCCTCGGCCACGAAGCCCGATCTCGACGTCGCGGCGCTCGTCACGATCGCGCAGGCCGCCCAGGACGAGACGCCCGCTCAAACAACCGCCGCATTGGCGGCCGCGGTCGTGGCCTCCGGCTCTCATCCTTCGCCTCAGGCGGTCGAGACGGACGGTGCGACCACCGAGACGACCGAAGCTGCGAAGCCGGTCGAGACGAGCGAGGGCGAAGGGACTGTCCCCGCCGCGCTGCCCGACATCATGATGGCCGAGACGGCTCCCGCGGCGCCGGTGCAGCCGCTGCTCGTTCCCGCTCCGGCCACACCGGCTGCGATGCCGGCATCTTCGGCGTCAACGCCTGCTCCTGATGGCGATCCACTGGCCGGCAAGGGCGGCGGCGCTGCCACGGCGCAGGCGGTAGCGGCCATTGCCCCCGGCACAGCTTCGACCGTCGCCGGCGATCCGCAGCAGCCCGTGGCCGGGCAGGCTGCCGGTCCCGAGGTTGCAGGAGCGCCGGCCGCGCGGCCTGCCGCAGACCGCTTCACCGCCGCCTTGGCCCTGACGCCCGATGCGGCGCCGGCCGGCAAGGCGGAGACCGTTCCGACCGGCCTGCCTGGGACCCCCGAGGTTACGCCCAAGGCGGAAGCCCCTGCCGCTCTGCCCACAGCCGCGACGGCCGAGTTCAAGCCGCTGGAGCGGCTCGACCAGGCGCTCGGTGCGATCGACCTGTCCGCGATGACGGCGCAAGGCGCGGCCCGGCCCGATCCGCTGCGCATGCTGGCGATGCCGGATCCGATCCTGGCCCAGACGCCCGCGCAGCCGGGCCATGCGGCCGCCAGCGGCCCGCCGACGCCGCTGCACGTGCTCCCTATCGAGATCGGCCTCAAAGCGCTCTCAGGTGCGCGGCAGTTCGACATCCGGCTCGATCCCGGCGAGCTGGGGCGAGTCGACGTCACCTTGTCGATCTCGGACAAGGGCGAGGTCAGCGCCAGGATGGTGGTGGACCGCGTCGAGACATTGCATCTGCTGCAGCGCGATGCGCGGACGCTGGAGCGCGCCTTCGAACAGGCGGGGCTCAAGCCCTCCGATGGTGGCGTCGATATCTCGCTCCGCGATCCATCCGACCAATCCGGTTTCCGCCAGCCGCGGCAGCAGGACGATACCCCGCAGCGCCGGCGTGGCTCCGCCTCCGGCGCCGAAGCCGGCGACGACATCGCCATCACCGCGCTTTCCGCGCCCCAGGGCCGCTTCGTGCGCCTGGGCGGCGTGGACGTGAGCGTCTGAACCAGGGAGGAGCGTCATGACCGTCTCCAACACCTCGAGCTCGACCTCGAGCACCTCGAGCAGCACCAGCAGTTCCAGCACCGTCTCGGGCGGCGCCGCGATCGCGCAGAATTTCGACCAGTTTCTGACCTTGCTGACGACCCAGCTCAAGAACCAGTCACCGCTCGACCCGCTCGACACCAACCAGTTCACGCAGCAGCTGGTGCAGTTCGCGGGCGTCGAGCAGCAGCTCAAGACCAATGAGACGCTGAGTTCGCTGCTCAGCCTCAATTCGGCCGGCACGGCGACGAGCGCCGTCGGTTTCATCGGTGCGACCATCACCTCCGACGGCGCCACGACGCGTCTCGAGAAGGGCAAGGCCGAATGGCAGGTCAACGTGCCGCGCGGCGGCGTCGCGACGATCACGATCAAGGATTCGAAGGGCAGCGTCGTGCAGACGCAGACCAAGACGCTCGTCGCCGGTGACCAGAAATACACCTGGGACGGCACGACCTCGACGGCGCAAACAGCGGCGGACGGGGAATACACGATCACGATCGATGCCAAGGACACGGCCGGCGCGACCATGACGGCGACGACGAAGATCAGTGGCGTGGTCGACGGCGTCGACTTCACCGGCTCGATCCCGACGCTGAAGATCGGCGCGATCAGTGTCCCGATCGACAAGGTCAAGAGCGTGGTGCGGACGCAGTGAAGCGAATCAGCGATGGCGAAAGCCGTGGGTTTCGCCTTAGGCAAATCTTAAAGCGGTAGCCCTATGCTCGGCACAAGTAGCTCTGTTGAGTTGTGTGAGTGTACCATGACCGAGCCTTTGCGACCGCGGGTGAAATACGTGATCGGACCGGACGGAAGTCCGCTGACGATCGCCGACCTTCCGCCGATGAATACCCGCCGCTGGGTGATCCGGCGCAAGGCCGAGGTCGTCGCCGCGGTGCGCGGCGGCCTCCTGAGCCTCGAAGAAGCCTGCCAGCGCTACACGCTGACAGTGGACGAATTCCTCAGCTGGCAGATGTCGATCGACCAGCACGGCCTCGCGGGGCTGCGCACCACCCGGATCCAGCACTACCGCCAATGATCGCAGCTGACCGCTGCCGGATGCCCCAAGGCGTCGGTCCCCGGACCGGCGCCTTTTTCGTTCCGGCGGCCCTGTCCGGGACAATCTTAACGGCCGCCCGGCAAAAATTAACCAGACGCTAACCACGCACCGGGAAAAACTTGCCTAGTAACCCGCGACCAGGAGCGGGCGGGACGGCTTTGTGAAACGGATAGCGGCGTGAGCGGCATCGTCGAACAGTTCTCGCGTTTTGGAGCGCCGCGCCTGGCGGCGATGCTGGCGGTCACGCTCGCGCTCGTCGGCTTCTTCGCCTTCGTGATGATGCGGATGTCCCAGCCCGCCATGGGCGTCCTGTTTTCCGACCTGAATTCCTCCGATGTCAGCGCCATCCTCAAGGACCTCGACACGCGCGGCGTGAAATATGAGCTGCGCGGCGATGGCCAGACCATCCTGGTCGACAAGACGGTCGTGCCGCGGCTGCGGCTCGACCTCGCCAGCAAGGGCATCCCGGCGGGCGGCGGCGTCGGCTACGAGATCTTCGACAAGGGCGACGCCTTTTCCTCGACCAGCTTCGTCCAGAACATCAACCACATGCGCGCGCTCGAAGGCGAGCTGTCGCGCACGATCCGCTCGATCAGCCGCGTCCAGGCCGCGCGCGTGCACCTCGTGATCCCTGAAAAGCGGCTGTTCGAGCGCGACCGCGAGCCCCCGCGGGCCTCGATCGCGCTCAAGCTGGGAGGCGATCTCGACGCGGCTCAGGTCCGGGCTATCCGCCATCTCGTCTCCTCGGCGGTCGACGGGCTGAAGCCCGAGCGGGTCTCGATCGTCGACGAGCGTGGCCGGCTGCTCGCCGACGGTGCCCAGTCGGAGAACGGCGTGGCCGGGCTCGGCATCGAGGAGCGGCAGGTCGGCATCGAGCGCCGCCTCAAACTGCAGATTGAGGACATCGTCGCCAGCATCGTCGGTCACGGCCGGGCCCGCGTGCAGGTTTCGGCGGCGCTCGACGTCAACCGCATCGAGAGCCGCTCCGAGACCTTCGATCCCGAGAGCCGCGTCGTTCGCTCCAGCCAGAACCGGACCGAGGCGTCGACGACCTCCGAGGGCGGCGGCGCCGTCACCGTCGGTAACGAGCTGCCCGGCGCCCAGCCCGGGCAGGGCGGCAACGCCCCGCGCGACAACTCCCAGAAGAACGAGGAGGTCGTCAATTACGAGATCTCCCGCACGACCCGCACCGAGGTGCTGGAGGGCGGGCGGGTCAAGCGGCTCTCGGTGGCGGTGCTGGTCGACGGCACCTATACGCGCGGCGCCAATGGCGAGGTGACGTATCAGCCGCGCAGCAACGAGGATCTGGAGCGCATCGGCCAGCTCGTGAGGACGGCGGCCGGCTTCGACGAGTCTCGCGGCGACAAGCTCGAGGTCGTCAATCTGCGCTTCGCCGAGGCGCCGCCGACCGCGACCGATCTGGTCGAGCAGAGCCTCATGCAGCAGCTGCTTTCGGTCACGAAGGAGGACGTCATCCGCTTCGCCGAGATCGGCGTGATCGCCCTGCTCACGCTGATCGTGCTGATGGTGGTGGTGCGGCCGCTGCTCAAGCAGATCCTCGCGCCCGATCCCGGCGCCGCCATGCGGGGCGGGCCCATGATCATCCGCAATGGCGTCGCGATGATTCCCGCCGAAACGAACGGCGATCCGGCCGCCTCGCGCGCGCTGCCGGGAGCCGACGGCGATCCGCTCAACGTGGAGCTGCCCTCGGAGCGCATGCTCGCCGTCGCCCAGTTCAAGGGGCAGCTCAAGGCGCAGTCCGTGGAAAAAATCGGTCAGATGGTCTCCCAGAACCCGGCGGACAGCGTCGCGGTGCTGCGGACCTGGATCCACGAAAAAGCCGCGGCATGACGGGGCACTGAGCCATGGCCGAAGCACGTTCCCTCGCCAACCGCGACGGCTCCATCGAAGGCGGTGGCATCGGCGTCACCAATATCGACGAGATGACCGGCCCGCAGCGGGCCGCGGTGATCCTGCTCGTGCTCGGCGAAGAGCACGGCCGGAAGATCTGGTCGGAATTCGACGACGAGGAAATCCGCATCATCACCCGCGCCATGGCAGAACTCGGCACGGTCGATGCCGACGATGTCGAGCGGCTGATGCTGGACTTCGTCGGCAAGCTTTCCAGCGCCGGCGCCGTCACCGGCTCTTTCGACCGCACGATCTCGCTGCTCGAGAAGATCCTGCCGACCGATCAGGTCGCCATGATCATGGAGGAAATCCGCGGTCCCGCCGGCCGCAACATGTGGCAGAAGCTCGGCAATATCGACGCCGTTGTGCTCGCCAACTTCCTCAAGAACGAATATCCGCAGACGATCGCGGTGATCCTCTCCAAGATCCGGCCCGACCATGCCGCCAACGTGCTGCGCAACCTGCCGAACGATCTCTCGATCGAGGTCGTCGGGCGGATGCTGCGGCTGGAATCGGTGCAGAAGGAAGCGCTCGACCATATCGAGAACACGCTGCGTACCGAATTCGTCGCGACCCTGACGCAGACGCGGCGGCGCGATCCCCACGAGATGATGGCCGAGATCTTCAACGGCTTCGACCGGCAGACGGAGATGCGCTTCCTGTCCGCGCTCGACGCCTCCAACCAGGATTCGGCCGCGCGCATCCGGGCGCTGATGTTCACCTTCGAGGATCTCGGCAAGCTCGATCCGGCCGGGCTGCAGACGCTGATGCGCCAGGTCGACAAGGATACGCTGACCCGCGCCCTCAAGGGCGCCAGCGAGGGGATGCGCGACTTCTTCTTCAGCGCGATGTCGCAACGCGCCGTCAAGAACATGCAGGACGACATCCAGAGTCTCGGGCCGCTGCGGCTCAAGGAGGTCGACGAGGCGCAGCAGAAGCTCGTCGCGCTGACCAAGGACCTCGCCGACAAGGGCGAGATCATTCTGTCCAAGGGCAATGCCGAAGACGAGCTGGTCTATTGACGATGAGCAGCGCCACGAAATTCACCTTCGGGACGGATTTCCGCGAAGGCGGCCGCAGGGCGGCCGGCGAGGCCGACATCGCGGCTGCACGAGCCGAGGGTTTCGCGGCGGGGGTCGAGCAGGGGCGGCGTGAGGCCGAGGGGCAGCTCAACGGGCTGGTCGCCCAACTGGCCCGGGCCGCCGAGCGGCTCGTCGCGCAGGAAGCCACCCATGCGGCCGAGGTCGAAGCGCGGGCGGCCTATGTCGCCGTCGTCGCGGCGCGGGCCCTTGCGGGGGCCGCCCTGGGCGAGCGGCCGCTGGCGGCGCTGGAGAACGCGCTGCGCGAGTGCCTCGCCCATGCGCGGCAGGCGCCGCATCTGGTGATGCGGGTGAATGAAGGCGCTGTGGAAACGGCCGAGGCCCTGGTCCGGCGCCTCGCCCAGGAAACCGGCTTCGCCGGGCGCCTCGTGGTGCTGGGCGAGCCCGACATCGCGCCCGGGGACGGGCGCATCGAATGGGCCGAGGGCGGCTTCGTGATCGAAAGGGAGCGGCTCGGACAATTGGTGGATCAGGCCGTGGCGACGGCGTTTCCCGGCTTCCGGCCCCCTGCGGAGTAAGGACGAGCGATGAGCACGGACAACGATCTCAAGCTGCCGCCTCTCAACCCGGCGGATCTCTCCTTCGACCACAACGACAGCTCGGTCGCGCGGTCGGGGCCGGTGCCGGTCAAGACGGCGGAGGATCTCGAACAGGTCTTCGACGTGCCGGTCAACGTCTCGGCCGTGCTCGGCTCCTCGAAGATCGCCGTCGGCGATCTGCTGCAGATCGTGCCGGGCGCCGTGCTGGAACTCGACCGCCGCGTCGGCGAGGCGATCGACATCTTCGTCAACGAGCGTCTGGTGGCACGCGGGGAGGTCGTCGTGGTGGAGGACCGGCTCGGCGTCACCATGACCGAAATCATCAAGGCCGACCGGTAAGGCCCGGTCGACCCGTCACGCAGTCACGCAGGAGGGCTTCAGCCATGCGTCTCATCATCGCCGGCGGTCTCAAGGGACAGCTCATCGCCGCCGCCAAGATCGCGATCGCGCATGGCGCCAATGTCACGCACACCGAGGGGCTGGAGCAGACGCTCGCCGTGCTGCGGTCCAAGGGCGCGGACCTGCTCATGGTCGAGGTTGCGCTGCCGGTGGCGCAATTCGTCGCCTCGCTGGAAGCGGAGCGCATCCGCACGCCGATCGTCGCCTGCGGCACCTCGACCGACGCACGGGCGGCTGTCGCGGCGATCCAGGCCGGGGCGCGCGAATACGTTCCCCTGCCGCCCGATCCCGAGCTGATCGCGGCCGTGCTGGAGGCCGTCGCCGCCGACCAGTCGAGCCTGATCTGGAAAGACCCGGCGATGGAGCGGGTGGTCCAGCTCGCGGGCCAGATCGCGCGTTCGGACGCGCCCGTGCTGGTGACGGGCGAGAGCGGCACCGGCAAGGAGGTGATCGCCCGGCACCTGCATCAGAAGTCGCTGCGCAAGGACAAGCCCTTCGTCGCGGTCAACTGCGCGGCCATCCCCGACAATCTGCTGGAGTCCGAGCTGTTCGGGCATGAAAAGGGCGCCTTCACCGGCGCCATCGCGCGGCGCATCGGCAAATTCGAGGAGGCCAATGGCGGGACGCTGCTGCTCGATGAAATCTCGGAGATGGATGTCCGCCTGCAGGCCAAGCTCCTGCGGGCGCTGCAGGAGCGGATGATCGACCGCGTCGGGGGAACGACGCCGGTCAAGGTCGATCTGCGCATCATCGCCACGTCCAACCGCAATCTCGGCGATGCGGTACGCGAAGGCTCCTTCCGCGAAGACCTGTTCTACCGCCTCAACGTGGTGCATCTGCGGCTGCCGGCGCTCCGCGAGCGCCCTGGCGATATTCTCGCCCTGGCGGATCATTTCGCTCGGAAATATGCCGAGTTGAACGGCATGCCGTTGCGCCCGATCGCGCCCGAGGCGCGCAAGCTGCTGCTCTCGAATGCCTGGCGCGGCAATGTCCGCGAACTGGAGAACACGATCCACCGCGCCGTGCTGCTGGCGCGCGGCGCCGAGATCGGGCCGGAAGCGGTGATGACGCCCGAGGGCGAAACACTAGGCCCAGCTGCAGGCCGCGACCCGGCCGCCCGCGCCGCGCAGACGGCGGAGGCCATGACACGGTCGCTGGTCGGCCACACCGTCGCCGATGTCGAGCGCGAGCTGATCCTCGACACGCTCGACCACTGCCTCGGGAATCGCACCCATGCGGCCAAGATCCTGGGAATCTCAATCCGCACCCTGCGCAACAAGCTGAGCGAGTACAGCTCAGCCGGTATCGCCGTAGCAGAGCCGGGTCAGGCGCGCGTCAGCGCGCTCTGACCCGATCGGGCCTTACCAGTAGCGGCGCCGGTAATAGCGGGGGCGGGCGTAATAGCGCGGGCGGTAATAATAGCGCGGCCGCGGGCGGTAATAGTAGCGCGGCCGGGCGTAATAGCGCGGCCGGCGGCGGTAATAGTAATACTGGCTATAGTCGGCCTCGGCCTTGTCCAGGCCATCCTTGACTTCCGCCGTGACGGCCTCCGCGTCGTTCGCAGGGGCCGGCTCCGGTTTCGCCTCGGGCCGTGTTGCCGGCTGGGTCGCCTCGGCCGCAGCGAGGCCGCCCAGGCTCGCGACGGCCATGCCGCCGATCAGAGACATGATGAACGAACGTCTGTCCACGAGATCCTCCGCAGTGTCTGTCGCCACATCGTCCCCGGCATCCTAGGGCCAAGTCGGCGGTCCGGAATAATGCATTCGAATGATGCATTGTTCCGTTCGGTATCGGTTTCGGTGTCGGGGCTCCGATGGCGCGGTCCGCTTAGTCGGCCGCGTTCAAGGGGCGGGCGATGCTCTCAAGCGGCTGCCGCTCAGCCCGAATGGCGAAGCGGGCCGCGATCGCAGCCACCGCCAGCATGAGCACGGCCCCGAACAGATAACCGCCGAAGACGCTGCCGCGGGAGCCGGTATCGATCAGAAAGCCAAACAGCCAGGGGCCGGCGACGCCGCCCACACCGGTGCCCACCGCGTAGAAAGCGGCGATCGCGAGCGCCCGCATCTCGACCGGGAACGTCTCGCTGACGGTCAGATAGGCCGAACTCGCGGCTGCGGAAGCGAAGAAGAACACGACGCTCCAGCATAGGGTGAGCTGCTGCGCTGTCAGAAGATCGCGCCAGAAGAGATAGCCGGTGCCGGTGAGGAGCAGGCCCGAAAGGGCGTAGGTCACGGCGATCATCGTGCGACGTCCGACCGTGTCGAAGAGCCGCCCGAGGATCAAAGGCCCGAGGAAATTGCCGGCCGCGAAGGGCAGGATGAACCAGCCGATCGACTGCGAGGGAACCTGGTAGAAGTCGGTCAGGATCAGCGCATAGGTGAAGAAGATGGCATTGTAGAAGAAGGCCTGCGCGACCATCAGCGCCAGCCCGACCAGTGCGCGCGGGCGATGGACGACGAAGAGCACGTGAAAGACCTCGCGCAGCGGCGTCACCGCGCGGGGCCGCAAATGGGTCAGCGGGAGCGATTCCTGCGGATCATGGCGGATGCCGGCGCGAGCCTCGATCGCCGCGACGATGGCTTCGGCCTCCTGCGTCCGGCCATGGCCGATGAGCCAGCGCGGGCTTTCGGGGATCCACTGCCGCAGCACGAGGATGATCAGCCCCAGCGCCGAGCCGATGAAAAAGGCAAGCCGCCAGCCGAGCTCGGGATCGATCACGGCGGGGTCGAGGAGAATGATCGCGCCCACGGCGCCCAGGGCCGCGCCGACCCAGAAGGACCCATTGATGACAAGGTCGACCCAACCGCGGACGCGTGCGGGGACGAGTTCCTGAATGGTCGAGTTGATGGCCGTGTATTCGCCGCCGATGCCCATGCCGGTGAAGAAGCGGAAGACGATGAAGCTCCAGAAGTTCCAGGAGAAGGCGGTGGCTGCGGTCGCGGCGAGATAGACCAGCAGGGTGACGGTGAAGAGCTTCTTGCGACCGAGCCTGTCGGTCAGCCAGCCGAAGAAGAGCGCGCCGATGACGGCTCCGGCGAGATAGGCGGCTCCCGCCATTCCGACCTCGGTATTGCTGAAGCGCAGGACGGGGCTGTCCTTCAGCGCCCCGGAGACCGAGCCCGCGAGAGTGACTTCCAGCCCGTCGAGAATCCAGGTCACGCCGAGGGCGACGACGACGAGCGTATGAAAGGGCGACCAGGGCAGGCGGTCGAGGCGGGCGGGGATCGCGGTGGCGACCACGCCGGGTGCTGGCGCCGGAGTCGCGACGGGCTCTGCCATGCCAAGGGACCTCCGGCTCCGCGGTCTGAAAACGCTGCCTCACGCAAAAGGGCGGCGGCCCAAGCCGCCGCCCCCGAGAATATCGCTCAGCGCACAATGACGCGGCGGCGGACGACCACCGGCCTGCGATAGCGGCGCGGACGGCGACGCACGATCACGCGCTCACGCACCACGACCGGCCGACGCGGACGGCGCACGACGCGCTCGCGCACGACGACCTGGCTGAAATCGGCGTCGGTCTTGTCCAGGGCCGCCTTGGTCGCGGCATCCAGATCACCGGCCTTGACCGGCATCTCACCCTCAGCAGCCTGTGCGAGGGCAATACCGCCGACGCTGGCCGCGGCAATGCCGCCGAACAGGCTCAACACGAATGAACGTCTATCCAAGGTCGTTCTCCAGTAGCTGTGGCTTTTCGAAAAAGCCCGGTCATCCACCCCGGTTCCAGTGGGCGGGCGGAATGGGGCCGCAGCGCGGCCATTCGATAACGGTCTGTTCAGGAAAGGGTTCCGGAAGGAACTAATCCGGTCTTCTTAACCACTCGTTCACCCTATGCCCGGCAAGAATTGCCGGGTGCGTGCGCAGTTCGGCGCGGGGAGCAGGCTGGTCGATGACGGATGTGACCACGGCAGCAGCGGCAGGCGGTGGCTTCGAGATGAGCCGCGGGGGGATGGGGAAGCTCCTCAACCGCCCGGACCTGTTCCTGGCGATCGGCGTCATGGGCATCCTCGTGGTGCTCATCTTCCCGTTGCCGAGCCTACTGCTCGACATGCTGCTGGCGCTCTCGATCATCCTGTCGGTGCTCGTGCTGATGACGGCGCTGTTCATCGAGGAACCGCTGGAGTTCTCGGCTTTCCCGACGGTGCTGCTGATCGTCACCATGCTCCGGCTGGCCCTGAATCTCGCCTCGACGCGTCTGATCCTCGCCCATGGGCATGAGGGCAGCGCGGCGGCCGGCCACGTCATCGAGGCCTTTGGCAATTTCGTGATGGGCGGCAATTTCGTGATCGGGGTGATCGTCTTCACCATCCTGATCATCGTGAACTTCGTCGTTATCACGAAGGGCTCGGGGCGCATCGCCGAGGTCGCGGCCCGTTTCGCGCTCGACGCGATGCCCGGCAAGCAGATGGCGATCGACGCCGATCTCTCGGCGGGGCTGATCGACCAGGAGGTCGCCAAGACCCGTCGCAAGGCGCTCGAGGACGAGGCCAACTTCTTCGGCTCGATGGACGGTGCCTCGAAATTCGTGCGCGGCGACGCCATCGCCGGCCTGCTGATCACCTTCATCAACGTTCTGGGCGGCATCATCATCGGCGTCGCGCAGCAGGGCATGGGCTTCGGCGACGCCGCCCGCGCCTATACGCAGCTGACCGTCGGCGACGGCCTCGTCAGCCAGATCCCGGCGCTCATCGTCTCGACCGCCGCGGGCCTGCTCGTGTCGAAATCCGGCGTGCGCGGCGCGGCCGACAAGGCGCTCGGCAAGCAGCTCTCCGGCTATCCGAAGGCGCTCGGCATGTCGGCGGCGGTGATGGCGCTGATCGCGATCCTCCCCGGCATCCCGATGCTGCCTTTCCTGGTGCTGGCGCTGGCCGCCGCCTGGCTAGCCCGCCATTTCGGGCAGATCGCCAAGGCCAAGGAGGCGGAGGACGCCGATGCGGCCCAGGCGGCCTCGCCGCTGCAGGCGGACGGAACGCCGAAGGAGGAGACGCTCAACGACCTGCTCAAGCTCGACGAGCTGAAGATCGAGATCGGCTACGGGCTGCTGCCGCTGGTCAATTCGGCCGGCGGGCAGGACCGGCTGACCGACCAGGTCCGGGCGCTGCGCCGCCAGCTTGCCGCCGAACTCGGCTTCGTCATGCCGGCCGTGCGCATCGTCGACAACGTCCAGCTCGAGGCGAACCACTACTTCATCAAGATCAAGGAGATCGATGCCGGGCACGGCATCGTCTATGCCGGCCAGTACATGGCGATGGACCCGATGGGCGGCAGCGTGAACCTGCCCGGCCACAACGTGCTGGAGCCGACCTTCGGCCTGCCGGCGACCTGGATCGACGGTGCGCTGCAGGACGAGGCGCAGCTGCGCGGCTACACGGTGGTCGACGCCGCGACGGTGATCTCGACGCATCTCACCGAGGTGCTGAAGTCGCACATGCCGGAGCTGCTCTCGCATGGCGAGGTGCAGAAGCTGCTGCGCGAGCTGCCCAAGGACCATGCCGATCTCATCAAGGAGATCGTGCCGAGCCAGATCTCGACCACCGGCATTCAGCGCGTGCTGCAGCTCCTGCTCTCCGAACGCATCTCGATCCGGGACCTCGCCACCATCGTGGAGGGCATCGCTGAGGCTGCGGGCGGGCTCAAGAACCCGCGCGACATCGCCGAGCATGTCCGCATGCGGCTCTCGCGCCAGATCTGCGCGCAGTTCTCGAACGGGCAGGGCCTGCTGCCGATCATCACGCTCTCGCCGGCCTGGGAGAGCGTTTTCGCCGAGTCCATCATCGGCCAGGGCGAGGATCGCCATCTCGCCATGCAGCCCTCGCGGCTGCAGGAGTTCGTCCATCAGGTGCGCGACAAGTTCGAGGATGCGGCGCGCATGGGCGAGATGCCGGCGCTCGTCACCTCCGGCATGGCGCGGCCCTTCGTGCGCCAGATCATCGAGCGCTTCCGGCGCGAGACGCCGGTGCTCTCGCAGGCCGAGATCCATCCGCGCGTGCGGCTGAAGACAGTCGGCACCGTCTGAGCAGGCACCGGCGCCGCCGGTTTCCACGGGGCGCCGATGCCGGCGGTGCAATGGTGGGGCCGGCGGGCCTCGCCTAAGACGGCTGGGCATGTCGCGCAACGCCGCCCTCTTCGCCCTGCTCTGCCTCGTCTGGGGGCTGACCTTCCTGCCGGTCAGGATCGCCTCCGCGCACACCTCGCCTTTGCTGCTCGCCGCGGCCCGCTTCGTCATCGCCGGAGGGCTGCTGCTGCTCTGGGCCGGGCGGGATGCGGGCCGGGTTCCGCCCGCCGCCTGGCCGCGGCTGATCGGCACGGCGCTGCTGGTCAACACCGCCAATTACGCCTTCCTGTTCTGGGGCGCGGCCCATGCCCCCTCCGGCCTCTCGGCCATCGTCAACATGGCGACGATCCCGATCTGGACGCTGATCGCGGTGCGGCTGATCGAAGGCGAGGCGATCACTGGGCGGCGGCTGCTGGCGATCGCGCTCGGGACGGCGGGGCTCGGCTTCCTCTTCGGGCAGCGCCTCTCCGGCGGAGTGGGCTCGGGTGACGCGCTGGAGGCCTGGGGGCTGGCCTCGGTCGCCTTCGGAACGCTGTGCTACTGCATCGGCGCGGTGCTGAGCCGGCCGATTGCGGGGACGATGCCGACGCTGACGCTGGCGAGCTGGCAGACGGCGATCGGCGCGGCCGGGCTGATCGTCGTGACGCTGGTGCTGGAGCCGGTCGGCACCGCCGAACTCGCGGGTTTGCTGGCCTGGCCCGTGGCGCCGGCGCTCGCCTTCCTGGTCGGGGCTGGCTCGCTGATCGGCTTCACCATCTTCATCCGGTTGCTGCGCGACTGGGGCGCCTTCGGAGCCGGGCTCTACGCCTTCGTCAGCCCGGTGATCGCGGTGATCGCCGGCGTGTTGCTGCTCGACGAGCCCTTCGGCCGCAGCGAGGCGATCGGCGCGGCGCTGATGTTCGCGGCCGCCGCGATCGCACTCCGACGCTGACGGGCATTGTCGCGCATCGGATGGCTCCGAAAACCGGGTCCCGACTTTAGGGGCGGTGCTAGGGCGGTGGGGCGATGCGGGTGTTTCGCCGGAGCTGGGCCCGCTCGAAGGCCAGCACCACCGGCAGCGACACGACCAGCGGGATGATGAGATAGAACATCCGCCAGATCAGCAGCGCGGCGAAGACGGCCGGCGCCGGCATGCCGGGCATCACCGCCAGAAACACCGCCTCCATCACGCCGACTCCGCCCGGGACCTGGCTGAGCAGCCCGGCCGAGAAGGAGAGCAGGAAGGCGCCGAGCACGATCATGAAGCCCGGATTGCCCTGCTCCGGCAACGCGAAATAGATGATGCCGGCAGCGCCGGCGAGTTCGAGCGGGGCGGCGAGATATTGCCGGAAGACGATCGGCAGGCGCGGATAGATGATCTCGAGCTTGCCGAGGCGCAGCGGCCGGAATTTCAGCCAAGAGCCGATCGTGTAAAGCGCGACGAAGCCGAGCATGGCGACGCCGATCAGCCGCGCGCCATTGTCGCCGATCGCGAACCAGGAGGAGAGCCGGCCGAGCGGGCGCAGGATCTCGGGCTCGTAGAGCAGGACGAGGCCCATCAGCAGGATCGTCCCGAAGGCGAAGGTGAAGGAGCAGAGCGCGACCAGCACCGCGACCTCGCCCGCGGTCAGCCCCTTGGCCGTATAGGCGCGGAAGCGCACCATGCCGCCGGAGAACACAGAGGCGCCGATGTTGTGGGAGAGGGCGTAGGTGACGAAGGAGCAGACCGAGATGTAGAGCCAGGAGATGCCCTTCTCCTTGCCGAGATGGAGCAGGGCGATGCGGTCGTACCAGGCGAGGGCCGCATAGGCGACGAGGGTCGCGAGCGCAGCGTGGAAGAAGGCGTCGGTCGGGATCACCGCGATCTTCTGGCCGATGCGGCTGGCGACGATGCGCAGATTGTCCCAGAAACTGCCCTGGGCGAGCAGCGCCTCGATGGCGGCATCCGTCCCGGCCTCGGCCTTGAGCTTGTCCCAGAGCAGATCGACGGACCAGACGACCGCGACGAGCCCGATGATCGGCCAGAGGTAATCCAGATATCGCTTCATGGGACCCGCGGGCTGCGAGGGCGTGGAGATCGGCGCAAACGGCGCAGCGGGGAGCCGTGCGTGCAGCCTCTGTGCCAGCGAGGCGGAGGAAGGGCAAGCGGCGTCGCCGCCGCCTGCCGGGTCGTCGATGGCTATTTGCCGTTGGCCTTGAGCCAGTCGCGCATCATCGCGATCTCTTTCTCCTGATCGGCGATGATGCTGGTCGCGAGCTTCTTCAGCGCCGGGTCCTTGCCATGGGCGAGCATGACCCTGGCCATGTCGATGGCGCCCTGGTGATGCGGGATCATGCCGCGCACGAAATCGGCGTCGGCATCGCCGGTGAAGGCGATGTCCATGTCCTTGTGCATCTTCGCATTGGCGGCCTTGTAGGCGGTGGTCGCTGCGCTGTCGCCCGCCTTCGCGGCGGGCGCGCCGTGGCCGCCATGGGAGCCGTGGCCCTGATGCTGCTGGGCCAGCGCCGTGCCGCCGAGCGCGAGCGCAGCGACGAGCCCGAGGGCGAGGCGGGTGGAAACGGAAACGGTCATGAGTGGTCCTCGATGAAGACGGGAGGCCGCGGCGGCCCGCAGGCCCGGCGCGCGGCTCCCTGCAAACGAAAAAGGGTGGAAGGGTTCAGGCCGGCCTGCGCCGCGGCGGGCGCTCGGCCGGCTCGGGCGTGCGCTCGGGCTTCGCGGCCACCGTCACGGGGGCAAGGCTGCGCCAGCCGGCCGGATCGCTGGCGCCGGGCAGGGCAGGGGCCTGGGCCAGGAGCCCGCAGCCGAGAATGCAGCAGGAGGGCATGGCGTGGCCGGGCGCGGCCGGCGCGGTGTCGTGATGGCCGGCCTCCTCATGGCAGGGCGTCGGCCCCGCGGCAGCTGGGTGTGGCTCGGTGTGGAAAGCCGCCGGGGCGGCATGGCCCGCGGCCAGCGTCGCATGAGGCAGCACGGCGAGCAGCATAATCGCGAGCGCGACCACGAGCCGCGCCAGCGCGAGGCCGCGCCCGCCTGTCCCTGCCCGCTGATGCCGCTTCGCCATGAGGTGATGTCTCCGCCCCGATCATGTCATGATCGGGGCAGGGCGCCAGCCGAATCCGGTTGGCCGCCGAATGCCGATTCACCGACCAGGCCGACATGACCCAGACCCTGACCATCAGCCTCACCGGCACCACCGACCTGCCGCCCGGCAAGATCGCCGCCATCGTCACCTCGCTGGAGATGTTCGCGCGCCCGCCCGAGCGGCCCGATCCGCCGGGGCTGGAAGGGTTTGCGCTGGAGCGGATCGGCGCGGACGAACTGGACCGCTATCTCGCCATGTACCGGCGGCTGGGCGAGCGCTGGATGTGGTTCAGCCGGCTGGTCAAGCCCCGCGGCGAGGTCGCGGCCATCCTCGGCGACGCGAATGTCGAGACCTACATGGTCCGCCGCGAGGGCGCCGATCACGGCCTGCTCGAACTGGATTTCCGGGTGGCGGGCGAGGCGGAGCTCGCCTTCTTCGGCCTCGACGAGGCGGTGGTGGGCAAAGGCGCCGGTCGTTGGCTGATGAACCGGGCGCTGGCGCTGGCCTGGGCCAAGCCGATCGGGCGCTTCTGGGTCCACACCTGCACGCTCGACCACCCCTCCGCGCCGGAATTCTACCAGCGCTCGGGGTTTACGGTGTTCAAGCGCGGCGTCGAGGTCGATGACGACCCGCGGCTCAAGGGGCAGATGCGGCCGGATTGCGCGCCGCATCACCCGGTGATCGGGTAGGGGGCGGCGGGGAAATGGCGATGGGCCAGCTTTCGACCCGTAGCCGGCATTCACCATTCACTGTTGACCAGCGCCATCGGTCGTGTCCCTGCTGGTGGTGTAGCTTCGCAGAGCCACCGCGTGCCGGCTTT
>NZ_LSKN01000239.1:0-940 GCF_001557075.1 Methylobacterium sp. CCH7-A2 | reverse complement strand
GATCTCCGGCTACACCGACGAGAACCGGCCTATGGTTGAGGCGTTCCTGCATGCACGCCAGCCAACGGAGACCTTCGTCGACGGCGTGTCATGGAGATCTTGATCAGGCTCTACCGGTCGGCCGATTTTTGCGAGACCGTTATTTTCCTCAATACGAGGCTAGAGCATTACATACCCGCTGCCCCCGGACGACGTGATGCTTGTCAAATGGTGATAATGCGGTTCTCGGAAAGCTTGCTGAATCGTCGCCCGCCTTCCATCTCCCGGAACAGGGATTTGTGGGAAGAGGGCGTCGGAAACGTCCACGCACGCGGATAAAGCCCTTGGACGCGGAACCGCAGCCTACCAATAGACAAAGGCACTGCGTGGGCCGTCTTCCACGACGAGTAGATCGAAGATCTTGAGGAGGCGGGCCATCATCCTCGTGGCTGCGCCATCGGTGTCGATCGGGAGCATCCACCCCAAAGCCTCCCCATCGAAGCTACATTTGGATCCGAACGACGACTTGAACGTCAGATTCACCCCGTCGTCGTAGGGGAAGATGACGAGCGCGTTGCGTTGGGGGCCATATGCTCTGGGTCCCTGTCGACGCTGCAGTCGGGTCGTGATCTTCACGAGGGCGATCAGGGCATCATCGGTCAATTGAAGACGCTTGGCGATCCGACCGAAGTGTTCCCGCCGCTCGCCGCGAGAGGACTGGCAGATGGCATCGACGTTGATCTGCCAGCGACGAAGGTCGGTCTGGGCAGCATAGATCGGGAGCCGCCGAGGCATCGCTCAGGGCAGGGTTCGCCAGCCCACAACCCGGTCCGCCCTGGGGCCGGACCCTGCTTTGTGCAGGCAGAGCCCGTCGCGCTCGCTCCATACGGCGCCAGCGCAGTCCGGAAGACGGGCGGCTTCGCCGTGCTGGAGGAGCGGCAGGATCACCTTTCGGTCTCCT
>NZ_LSKN01000238.1:0-723 GCF_001557075.1 Methylobacterium sp. CCH7-A2 | reverse complement strand
CAGCCGCTTCCTCGCCGGCGAGGCCCTCGGCCTCGATCTGCTCGGCCTCCTCGAGCCCGAGCAACAGCTGGTCGATCGGCAGGCTCTCGGCCCGACGCCCGAAGCGATGGCGCTGCAACTCCTTGATGATCTGGCGCAGCCGCTCATTCTCGGCACGCTCCGCCGCGAGCATCGCCCGAAGTGCGATCGGATCGTTGGTCACAGGTTCGGCCGCGTCGCTCACGAGACCGATTCAACCATGGATTCCAGCGGCTTGCCAGTGCTGAACGGTCAACTTGCCGCGACAGGGACGCGCGTCTCGCGCCGTTCATGCACCCGGCGCCAGTCGAGGCCTTCAAGCAACCCCTGAAGCTGCGCCGCGGTCACCAACGCGGCGCGGCACCGGCAGTTTCCACGGCCAACCCGGAGGAGTGGCGTCGCTGACCCGAGGGCGTAGCAGGCAAGGCCATCGATAGCGAGGGTGTGCTCTGCGCCAAGATGCCATCAGCGATTCTCACACAAACAATACATGCAACAGGACCGAATCACCTGTCCTCGCGGCGGAGTCCGCAGTCCTGGGAGCCGTTCGAACCGAAGGTGGAACAATGGATAATCGCAAGACAGGCTATCCTCGCGGCCATACACGGCGCAGGCTCATGGTAGAGCTGGTGATTGGGCTCGTGGTCCTCGCTGTCCAGCGACATTCGGAACTGCCCCCTTTCCGTCATGAAGAACTGACCCCCA
>NZ_LSKN01000237.1:0-2262 GCF_001557075.1 Methylobacterium sp. CCH7-A2 | reverse complement strand
GCAGTCGCAACCGTCTTGGATTTGCGGTCCAGCTTTGCCTTCTGCGCTATCCGGGCTTCGGTCTGCGCGCCGACGAGGCGGTGCCCGCTGCACTACTGACCTACCTTGCTCACCAGCTCGGGCTACCGGCGGCTGTTTTTCTCGACTACAGCCGTCGCGTCCAAACCCGGCTCGACCATGCCGGCGAAATTTCCAGCTCCCTCAGCTTGCGTCCCTTCGTCCGCGCGGATTTGCCAGTCGCCCTCAATCTCGCCACCTCGGCCGCATGGTCCACCGACAAGGGGGAGCCGATCGCACGCGCGATTGTGGATGGTCTGCGAGCCGCCAAAATCATTCTTCCCGCTCCCGACACGATCGAACGCGCCGGGTTGGCCGGGCGCGCTCGTGCCCGACGAAAAGCGGCGGAAGCTCTCGTCGCCCCTCTGGCGCCCGAGCAACTTGGCCGTCTCGATGCTCTTCTCGTCAACGATGCCGCGTTGAACTCTACGCCGCTGGCTTGGCTGCGCGACATACCGGAGTCGCCCTCGACGACGAACATCAACGACCTTCTGGAGCGCTTATCCTTCGTGCGCACCTTCGGCATCGCTGCCGACGACGTGATGTCCGCGGTTCACGAGCACCGTTTCCGGCAGTTCGTGCGCGAAGGCGCGGTCGCGCCAGCTTTCCTGCTCTCCGACTACTCGGCAAACCGGCGCCGCGCGACCCTCGTCGCGAGCTTGATCGACTTTGAGACGCGACTGGCGGATGCCGCGATCGACATGTTCGACAAGCTTGTCGGCTCCCTGTTCAGCCGAGCCAAGCGCGGTCAGGAACGGCGTTACCAGGCAACGACCCGCGACGTTGGCCAGCTCATGCGCCTGTTCGGCCGCACGATCGCGGCGTTGTCGGAGGCGCGCGATTGCGATACCGACGCGCTCGCCGTGATCGACGAGACGGTTGGCTGGCATCGGCTCCTCGCCGCCAAGCCCCAGATCGATGCGCTCGCCGAGTTGGCTGGCGAAGACATGCTGGTCGCTGCGACCGAGCGTTACGCCACGATCCGTCGTTTCGCGCCGGCTTTCCTCGAGATGTTTGCCTTCAGCACGGCTGGCGGTGGAGCTTCACTGCTGGAGGCGGTCGAGACATTGCGCGACCTCAACCGTCGCGGTCGGGGCGAAGTGCCGCACGACGCGCCGCTGCCGTTCAAGAACAAGCAATGGAAGCGGCTCGTGCGGCGGGAGGACGGCCGTATCAACCGCCGACTCTACGAGACCGCCGTGCTCTCGACGCTGCGCGACCGCTTGCGGGCCGGCGACGTCTGGGTCGAGGGTACGCGTAACTATCGGCGTTTCGACGCCTATTTGCTTCCGAAGCGCGCGGCGGCCGAGTTCACCGCCGGTTTGCCGATCGGCGCTCCTGCGGACACCTACATCGCAGAGCGCGCCCGCATGTTGGATTGGCGACTGAGGCGCTTCGCGGCACTTCTGCGCCAGGACAAGCTGGAAGGCGTGTCGATGGTGCGTGGCAACCTGAAGGTGAAGCCCTTGCTGCCGGCGACACCACCCGAAGCCGACATACTCGACCGCAAGCTCGATGCCCTATTGCCGCGCGTGCGTATCACCGAACTGCTGCGCGAGGTCGCGGCGCGGACGGGATTCTTGTCCGCGTTCCGCGATCTGCGCAGCGGCAAGACCCACGGCAACCCGAACGCGGTGCTCGCGGCCGTCCTGGCCGATGGCACAAATCTCGGCCTTGAGCGCATGGCGAACGCCAGCCAGGGCGTCAGCTACGCCCAGCTTGCTTGGACCCACAACTGGTATCTCTCGGATGAGAATTATCGCGCCGCGCTCGCCATGATTGTCGATGCACATCATCGGCTGCCGTTCGCGCGCCACTGGGGCGACGGCACGGCCTCGTCCTCCGACGGGCAGTTCTTCCGGGCCGGTCGCGACCGCGCGGGCGCTGCCGAGGTGAACGCCAAATATGGCGGCGAGCCGGGGGTGAAGATCTACACCCATCTCTCGGATCACTTCGCTTCGTTCCATTCCCGCGTCATCTCGGCGACGGCGGGCGAAGCACCCTATGTCCTGGACGGCCTGCTGCTGCACGGCAGCGCATTGGCCCCCCAAGTGCATTACACCGATACAGGAGGCGCGACGGACCACGTCTTCGCGCTGTGCCACCTGCTCGGGTTGCGCTTCGTGCCGCGGCTTCGTGATCTCGCCGACCGCCGGCTCGGCACGATCGAGCCGGCTTCAGGATACAAGGGCCTGGAAGCTCTGA
>NZ_LSKN01000236.1:0-1372 GCF_001557075.1 Methylobacterium sp. CCH7-A2 | reverse complement strand
TCTCGACCGATACGGTGAAGGTCGCGCAGGAAGCCGGCTCGATGCTGGCGAAGCTCGTGCCGGATATCAAGAAAACGGCCGAACTGGTCGAGGAGATCACCGCCGCCTGCCGCGAGCAGGATGTCGGCTCGACCCAAATCAACCAGGCGATCCAGCAGCTCGACAAGGTGACGCAGCAGAACGCCGCAGCCTCCGAGGAGGTCTCCGCTACCTCCGAGGAACTCGCCTCCCAGGCCGAGCAGCTGCAGGCCACCATCGCCTTCTTCCGCGTGCGCGACGGCAGCCCGAAGCCGCGCGCGGAGGAGCCCGTCGAGCGGGCGGTCAAGCAGCTGCGCGGCAAGGCCGCGAGCATGGCTGCGGCCGCGCAGCCGAAGAAGGCTGCCGCCGCCCGTCCCGCCCGCAAGGTCGCCAATGGCGGCTTCGCCTTCGATCTCGCCGGCGGCGACGATCAGGACGATTCCGCCTTTCAACGCAACTGATCTGGACCGGCCCCTGGAGGCAGGGGCCGGCCGCTCTCACACGTCGTTCACAACGAGGTCGCCATGGCTGACACCGCCCAATATCTGACGCTCGGCATCGATCAGGAGCTGTTCGGGATCGACATCCGCAATGTCCGGGAGATTCTCGACATGCGGCCGATCTCGAAGCTGCCGCATGCGCCGAGCTTCCTGCTGGGGATGATCGACGTCCGCGGCGCCGGCTACCCGATCGTCGATCTGCGGACCAAGCTGGGCCTGCCGCGCGCCGAGCCCACCGACGCGACGCGCATCATCATCCTCGACGTGCCGGTCAAGGGCCGCACGCTCGGCGTCGGCTTCGTCGCCGACCGTGTCTTCGAGGTGACCGGTCTCGACGACGACCAGACCGAGGCCGCGCCCGATGTCGGCGGCCGCTGGCAGTCGAACTACATCGCCGGCATCGGCCGCAAGGGCGAATCCTTCATCGTCGTCTTCGATCTCGAGCGCCTGATGGAATCCGACGATCTGCCCCAGCTCAGCGCAATGGCACCGGAAAGGGCCGCGTGACGTGAGCAACCAGCAGGACACCGAAGCCTACGGCCATCTCTCTGACAAATACTTCAGCGCGATCGCGAAGTTCATCGAGTCGCGGGTCGGCATCAAGCTGCCGCAGACCAAGCGCACCATGGTCGAGGGCCGTTTGCGCAAGCGCGTCCGCGCACTGGGGCTGCCGGGGCTGAACGCCTATGGCGCGCATCTCTTCGACAAGGGCGGGCTCGAGGCGGAAACCATCCATCTCATCGACTGCGTCACCACGAACAAGACCGACTTCTTCCGCGAGCCGAGCCATTTCGAGTTCCTGCGCGACGTCGCGATACCTCAGCTCACGGCACGCCATGGCGGGCGCCCGCCGC